>JAGVAW010000076.1 GCA_020060085.1 Desulfobacterales bacterium | reverse complement strand
GTTGGCTATTGTTTTCGGCCCGGAGGACAAGGGGCTGGCCAACGAGGATTTGAAGCTCTGCCACGCTTTCTGCACCATACCAACAGCAGGTTTGAGCTCGCTCAATGTGGCCCAGGCGGTTTTACTTCTGCTCTGGGAAATAACCCGGCCCGAACTTGAAAAGCCCCCTGCCTTTGCTCCAAAGCTGGCCAAGCGCCATGATCTGGAAGGAATGTATGCCCAGCTCACTGATGTGCTTGCCCGCATAGGCTTTATAAACCCGGACAACCCTGACCACTGGATAGACAACCTGCGGCGCTCCCTTTCCCGAATAGGCCTCACAGCCAGGGATGTCAAAATCGTAAGGGGCATATTCCGCCAGATGGACTGGTACATTGAAAAGCAGTTATCCCAAAAAAACAACAAGGAGCGCTGACCATGCGCCTGGTGAGATTTGGAGAAAAAGGAAAGGAAAAACCCGGCCTGTTAAAGGGCAAAAACATTGTTGACCTTACCCTTGCCCTGCCCGGAGTGCCGGACATAGGCCCGGAATTTTTTGAAGGCGGGTTTTTTGAAAAGGCGGCGGCTGTTACTGATGCCGGAAAGCCCTTTGCAGGCCGCATAGCAAACCCGGTCACCAGGCCCGAAAAAATCATCTGCCTGGGCAAGAACTATCTGGATCACGCCAAGGAAGGCAACATGAGCGTGCCGGAGGCCCCCCTCCTTTTCTGCAAGACCGCCAACACCTTAAACGGTCCCTTTGATGCTGTGCTGATTCCAAAATCTTCCGGGCAGACAGATTGGGAAGTGGAGCTTGCCCTTGTCATCGGAAAGGGCGGCAAGGCCATTTCCTCAAAAGACGCCCTGGCCCACATTGCAGGATACTGCGTTTTCAATGATGTTTCGGCACGCCAGGCCCAATTTTCTGACAAGCAGTGGTTTCGGGGTAAATCCTTTGACACCTTTGCGCCCATGGGGCCATGCCTTGTAAGCCCTGATGAGATTGAGGATCTAGACAATCTTACCCTGGAAGCAAGGGTGAACGGAGAGCTGATGCAGCAGGGGTCAACCGCGGATTTGCTTTTCAAAATACCATTTCTCATAGAGTTCATAAGCGCGGACATCACTCTTAAACCCGGAGACATCATATCAACCGGAACTCCGGCAGGGGTGGGAATTTTCCGCAATCCGCCCGTAGTGCTTTGCCCCGGCGATGTGGTGGAATGCTCCATTTCGCAAATCGGCTCCATTAATAACAGGTTTGTCTAAAACGGGTCTGCATTGTTTTTTGCACAAAACAAGCCACTTGAACCAGGGGCCAAAACCGCCGGGCCTTTAATCTGCGCGGCGGGCAGCCCCTGATTTGTTTTTGGTGGTTAATTGGCTGGACAAAGCCTGTTGTTTTGTGGCAATAATTCCCCCAACAGGGGGAGGCGATAAATATGTCGGACCCAAAAGCAAATGCAAAAACCGTGGGAGAGGCCCTGGCCCAAGCTGTTGGGGCTGCGCCCCAAAGCCGCGCCTGCGTCCACGAATCCCAGGAATTCACATTTTTGCAGATGGACGAGATTTCCGATTCTGTGGCCTGCGGCCTTTTAAACATGGGGCTTGGCAAGGGCGACCGCATCGGGGTGCTTCTGCCCAACATTCCTGCATGGCTTTATCTTTATTTTGCAGCAGCCAAAATAGGAGCCGTAATCGTTGGCCTTTCGGTTCGCCACAGCATCAAGGAGCTGCGCGATCTCATAGAATTTGGCCGGGTTTCGACCCTGGTGGCGGTTTCATCTTTTGGTGACAAGGATTTTACAAGCCTTCTGGCTCTTATGCAAAAGGAGGATGGCTTCAAGGCTCCCATATTTTTTGTGGGCCAGCCGGAGACTGACAAAGGAAAATCCTTTGAGGAGTTAAGGCAGACCCCTGTAAACAAAGACCGCCTGGAAAAGGCAAAAAGCCAGGTGGAGGCCGATGACGAGCTTCTCATTCTGCACACATCCGGGTCCACGGGCCGCTCCAAAGGCACAACCATAACCCATCGCAACCAGTTGGCCGCCGCAAGCGCCCAGGCCCGGCACACCCGCATGAGGCCTGGGGATCTGGCCCTTGTTAGTATGCCTTTAAGCCATGTTGGTGGTATAATCGTGGGCGTGCTCTCTTCGCTGTTGGGCCGGGCAGCTTCCCTGCTTGCCCCCCAGATGGACCCAGGAGCCGTGGTGGAGCTTTCTGCAAGGCACCGGCCAAGCGTTGTGCTTGGCTTTCCCACCATGCATACCCTGCTTTTGCGCCACCCGGACTTCTTTGCGCTGGACACAAGCGCGGTGCGTCTTGTGGTAACGGGCGGCTCCAAGGCAGAGCTAAATCTTGTAAAAAGGCTTAACGCTGCCTACGAAAAAGCGGTCATAATGAATCTCTACGGCCTTACGGAAACTTCAGGCGGAGTGGTGATGACCACCTGGAACAGCCGGGTTGAAACAGTTGCCCAGACCGTGGGCAAGCCCTTTGACGGGGTATCTGTAAAACTTGTGGATGTTCTGGACAACGAGGTGCAGAACGGGCGCTCCGGCGAGGTCTTGCTCAAGGGGGACTGCGTGGCCAGAGGCTATTTCCGTCTGCCCGAAGAATCCCGCCTTGCTTTTGACCAAAGCGGATGGCTGCGCACCGGAGACATTGGCTTTGTAAATGAAGAAGGCCTGCTTGCCCTCATGGGTCGCAAGACCGAGATGTACATTCAAGAAGGCATAAATGTCCATCCGGTTGAGGTGGAGGACTGCCTCTGCTCACATCCTGGGGTTGTCATGGCCGCTGGAATAGGAATCCCGGACCCGGTTTTGGGCGAGGTTGGCCGCTACTATGTTGTGCCTGACCCTTCAGGCAAGCCCGAGCCTGAAGAGCTTCTTCGCCTGTGCCAGGAGCACCTGGCAGAATACAAGCAACCCAGACAGATAATCTTTCGTGACGCCCTGCCCACAACAGCCACCGGAAAAATCAACAAGGCAGCCCTGCGCAAGGAATTTTTCGAGCAGGGGGATTAAGACCCCAGGCAGCGGCAGCAATCGCGATAAGAAAAACTCGTTGGGTGAGCCTTGCATTAAAGCAAGAAGCACCCAAACTACCCATTCTGTAAAATTTTCCCCCTTCACCACAAACGCCCCTGGCGGTTCCAGGTGGTGCGTATGCAAGGCGCACAGGCGTAGTCAAAGGCCTTGCCTTATAGAAAGCCCTGCATGGATTCCGGCAAAAAAGCGGCAAAGCCTTCGACTGCAACCTTGGGCCGGAATGACGGCCTGCTTTTTCCCCCTTCTCCCACAAACGACCCTGGCGGCCCCGGAGAAAGAGGCCTTCCCCTTCACCACAAATACCCCTGGCGGTTCCAGGGAAAGGAGAGCAAGGCGCGCGAGCCGGACAAGGACGAAGGTGTACTGGTAGTACATCGAGCTCCTTGTCCGGCGAAGCGCAACGCAGCTATCGTTTTCCTGGGGCCGCCATGCGAAGTGCAACGCCGCCCACGGCTCCCTGGTGCCGCCCCCCTACTCTACCCTGCCCACGACAGGTATTATCCTTAATCCTCCGTGGAGAATGGCTGGCTTGATTTGTCCCGGCGGGGCCAGGGCAAGCCAGCTTTTTTGGGGCACAAGAAGTGCAAACTGCCAGCCCTGCCAGTGAGTTGCCAGCCTCTTGCAAATCCTCTCGAACAGATCTTTTGCCTTTTTTTCGTCCATAAGCCTGCGGCCATAGGGCGGGTTTATGACCACCAGGCCCGGCTGCCCGCAGGGCGGAGTTAAGGCAAAAAAATCCTTTTTGGTCACACTTGCAGCATCATCAAGATTTAGGGCCTTCAACCTTTCAGCAAGGGCTTGGCAGGCAGGCCCGTCCTTGTCCGAAGCAAATATGACAGGGCTTGAAAAGAGACTCTCCTGCTCCTTGGCCATTTTCTTTAAATGCTCCCAGGTTTTTTTTGAAAAGGCAGGCCAACAAAAAAAGGAAAAATCGCGCATTGCGCCTGGCGGCACGCGCTTTGCCCAAAAGGCCGCCTCCACACTGAAGGAGCCGGAGCCGCAAAGAGGATCTGCCAGGGGCAGGCCGGGATGCCAGTTGCTCAAGTGCAAAATGGAGGCTGCCAGAGTCTCCCGCAGAGGAGCCTTTGCCTTGCCCGCCGTTGCCCCCCGCTTGTGCATAAGCTCGCCGGAGGCATCTATGCTTACGGTAAAACGGTCGCTTTGAAGGCGCACAAAAATTTCCTGAACCCCGCTTTTCTCGTCTGGCTTTCCCCAGTCCGGCCTGATGGAAGCCATGCGCTCAAAAATAGCCTCCCTGACCCTTTGGGCAACTGCATCGGAATGATACAGCCGGGACTTTCTGCATGAAACCCGGATATTTATGGGCAGGCTTTCCGGCAGATAAAGCTCCCAGGCAATTGCTGCAACCTTTGCGGAAAGGCTGCCAAAGTCCGTGGCAGTAAAGGCCCCTATCCGCATTAGCAGACGGTTTGGGGTGTGCATAAAAAGGGCTGCCTTGTAAAGATCGGGCAGCTTGCCGGAAAAAGCCACCCCGCCTGCAAGAATCCGGGCATCCGGCCCTGCCAGGCCAAGCCCTGCAAGCTCTTTGAGGCACAAATGCTCCAGTCCGGGCTGGGTTGCTGCAAAAAACTCGTGGGATGAGGCTTTGATGTGTCTTTTTACGCGTTTTTCCATAAGGGGGCTTTTCTTTCCTGATACACAAAACAAGGACAAAGATTAAGGGAATGTGCCTATTTAAGGGGTGTGCGCTTTAAAAAACAAGAACCACCCCCTGGGGCGCAACAAGGCCAAGGGTAAGATTAAAGCTCTGGGCAAGGTTGACTGCCTGGGCAGAAGGCCGGGAAACGGAAAGAAGCATTCTTACCCTTGCCCGGATTGCTCTTTGCACGGCTTGGCTGCTTATGCGGCAGGAAAGCATTAGAATGGGAGGAGCGATTTGCAGCCCACCAAGGCGGGCCGCGCCCACTGCCTTTTCCAGGGCACTGGAGCGGGAGATGTCTTCAGCCATTGCAAGGATGGAGTAGTTCTCATCGCAGGCCGCAGCAGCGTGGGTGGAGCGGGTTCTCTCCCGCAGGGCCTGGCGGGCAAAAAACTCCTCCTTTAAGGCCTGGGCCTTTTGTGGGTTTAAAACAAAGGGGGCATCAAAGGAATCCGGCAGGGCGCAGGCAACAGGACCCTTAAGGGTGACAAAAGCTGTCGGCTGTTCTTTGGAATCTGAATGCTCCACCCTTACAGGCGTGTTGCTGTCCACGGCTATGCCCTGGCATGCAAAAATGCCATTAACCAGCTCGCGCTCATTGCCTGGGCTGCAAAGCACTTCCCAAACAGGATTGCCGTTCACCTTCACAAGCAGAATCTGCTCGCAGGCAAGCTCAACGCTTTTTTGGCCCGTGCCGTCTGCACTGTGCTCAACAACCAAAAATTTAAGGCTGTCCTTAATCATGTTTCCCCTGTGTGGGGTCATTGGCGTAAGTTGCCACCAGCCGGGCAATGGCAGGCACTGCGGCAGCCACATGCTTAACAGCGCTTTTGCGAAGCTGGCCATAGGTTTTTTTAAGGGTTTTCTTGCCGCTTTTTTCCACAAGCTCATCAGTAACTGATAGCATCTGCTCGGCCAGATCATAAGCTTTAGGTTCAATCCATTCATCAAAGGCAATGTCACAAGCCTGGGTCAGATAATTTTCGTAATGGCTCTCAAAAATTGCGGCAAAGTCAGGCAAAAGCCTGTCAATGGCCTTTGCGGCTGCATCCGGTTTTGCTTTGGTTGCTGCCCTGTAAGCTGTATTTACGATAAAACCGGCCTTTGCAGCCTGCGCTTCCACAATCTGCACACAGCCTGCCACCACCTGGGGCCGATTATTTTTGTCCAAAAGCATCTCAACCAACTTGCCCATTTTTCCTCCTGCAATTAAATTCAAAGCTTTCAGGGGCCTTGATTTAGCCTGCCCCAAGAGTATAAGACAACAAAGGAAAACTCAACAGGTGCCATCGGCAAGTTTTTTAACTGCATTGCATTAATGCAGGCCCTGCCCTTCATCAAAGGAGCATCATGGACCCGGCCAAAAACAAATTCCCAAAAGAAATTTCCAGCATTCATCTTGTCGCAGTATGCGGAACAGGAATGGGTGCCCTTGCAGGAATGCTTATGGATGAAGGATTTTCCGTAACAGGATCGGATGCCAATGTATATCCGCCCATGAGCACCTTTCTTGAAGAAAAGGGCATAAGGGTAATAAACGGCTATGATGCAAAAAACCTGGCCCATAACCCGGATCTTGTCATCATCGGCAACGCAATTTCAAAAGACAACCCCGAAGCTGTTGCCGTTATGCAAAAGGGCCTTTACTACTGCTCCTTTCCCCAGGCCATGAATCGCTTTTTCTGCGACTGGCGTGCGCCTGTGCTTGTCACCGGAACCCACGGAAAGACCACCACAAGCGCCATCGTGGCTTGGATTCTGGCTGCCGTTGGTCTGGACCCATCCTTTATGATAGGGGGCATACTCCACAATTTTAAGAGCAACCACAAGGTGGGCGCAGGCCCCCACATTGTAATAGAGGGCGATGAGTATGACACGGCCTTTTTTGACAAAAGGCCCAAATTTGTCCACTACACCCCCCAGCACACCATTCTCACAAGCGTGGAATTTGACCACGCCGATATTTATGCGGATTTTGACGCAGTTAAGTCCGCCTTTTCCACCCTTGTGCAGAATCTGCCGGAGCAGAGCCTGCTTGTGGCCTGCGGCGATGACCCGATTGTAAGTGAGCTGGCCCGAAAAGCCCCGTGCTGGGTGGCGACTTACGGCAGCAATCCCGACAATGTCTGGCAACTAGCCTCTTATAAAACAGAGCCGCCCTGGAGCCATTTTGAAGTGAAACTCCGTGGCGAGGCCTTTGCAAGCTTCAAAACCCGGCTCATGGGAGCCTACAATCTTAAAAACGCCCTTGCGGCAATCGCAGTCGCCCATGACTTGAGAATTCCCGAAGAAGGCATTGCCGCAGCCCTTGAAACATTTGAAGGCGTTGCCCGTCGCCAGACAGTACGATGGGTTGTAAATGACATAACTCTGATGGATGATTTTGCCCATCATCCCACGGCAGTGCAGGAGACCCTCAAGGGCGTGAGGCCATTTTTCCCCAAGGGCCGGGTTATTGCAATTTTTGAACCCCGCACCAATACCAGCCGCAGAAATATTTTTCAGGATATCTACCCAAAAGCCTTTGAGCAGGCGGATATTATAATCGCGGCAAAGCCGCCCCTTTTGGAAAAAATCCCTCCGGAGCATCGGTTCAGTTCTTCAAAACTTGTGGATGACTTGCTGAACCAGGGCAAAAAGGCCTATTATATGGAGAGTGCTGACCAGATAGCCGGATTTGCGGCCAGCATTGCCAAGCCGGGAGATTTGATACTGGTAATGAGCAACGGCGGGTTTGACAACATTCACCACAAGATTCATAAGGCCCTTGAAGACCTGCATAAAAAATGACAAGGCCTCGCAAGGATAAGGGCCTTTCTTTGTAAGCACCACCGGCCCCTTTGACAAAAGCCTGCCCTGCTGCCCGGCCTTTCAGGTGTTTTCCCTTTTAAAAGGAGTTTGTCGTGCGCAGAATTTTTTGTTTGTTTTTTGTTTGCCTGTTCTTCCTTGTTTCCTGCCATTCCGTAAAGCCTGAAAGGGTTGAGCCGGTCAAGGTCATGCCCCCAAAAATCCTTTCCGTGCCGGATATGCCCCCATCCTTTACAAACCCTCTGAACATGGAGTTTGTCTATATACCGCCTGGAACCTTTACCCAGGGCAGCCCCAAGGAGGAGCCAGGAAGGATAGAGGGGGAGGATTTGCACCAGACAACCCTTACCCAGGGCTTTTACATGATGGCAACCCCGGTGACCCAGCGCCACTGGGAGCAACTAATGGGCACATATCCATCCCTTTTTTCTGCCTGCGGGCTGGAATGCCCGGTTGAAAACATCTCCTGGCATGACAAGCAGGATTTCATCCGGGCACTCAACACATTAGACCCCACCCGGCGTTACAGGCTGCCCACAGAAGCCCAGTGGGAGTACGCAGCCCGCGCAGGCACAACCACGGCATTTCATTTCGGAGACTGCATAACCATAGATCAGGTCAACTATGACGGGCGCTATCCATTGCGGGAGAAGCGGAATTATTTTTATGTGAATGTGTGCCCCATTGGCGAGTTTCGGCAAACCACCACCCCTGTAAAAAGCTTTCCCCCTAATGCCTTTGGCCTTTATGATATGCACGGCAATGTGATGGAAGCCTGCCAGGACTGGTACGATGAATACACTTCAGAGCCGCTTGTTGACCCCCAGGGGCCTGAAATGGGCCTGCGCCGCGTTTATAGAGGCGGCGCCTGGAACTCCGATGGCAAGCTGGTGCGCTCTGCATCCAGAGGCCGCTATACGCCTGAGCACTGGAGCCCCCAGCGGGGATTCCGCCTTGTGGCTGAGTTAAACGATGTTGAGCGCGCCATTGAAAACCTTGTAAAGGAAAAAGACCTGGATAAGACACTTGGCAGGGAGGCCGCCAAAAAGACTGAAGAATAAAAGGAAGAAACCAGGCAAAGCCCGGCAAATAACAGTTTATCCCCATTACAAAAAAACGGGGGAAGGCCGGTTAAAGGCCTTCCCCCGTTTTTTTTGCAGCGTATTCAGATTAAGGCTGCTGACCTTTAAAAGGTGCGGCTGCCCTTGTTGGTCTGGTACTTGTAGCGGAAAACCGAGCGCATCTGGTGGCCGTAGCCGCCGCCCGTACCCATTGGAGTGCCAAGCTCGGTGAAGACGATTATGGCATAGTGTCCGTTGAAAAGCTTGAAAGCGTAGACCCGGCCCGTCTGGACATCAACTGCCTGTCCGCTGTATCCGGTGTCAGGCACCTGGGCGATGTCGTCAAGATTTCGCGCACCAAGGTCCCGCACCCCAACGCCGGGGCCAAGCTCCATGAACTGGCCTTCCTGAATGCAGAAATCAGGGTTGGCGCCGCAGTCCACCACAGCCTCATCCTGAAACACAAAGCCCTGGTTCTGCTCCCAGCCCTGGGAGGTAAGCGTGGCAGTTCCTTCCACAACGCTGGACTCGCCGCCTGTCTCGCCCAGCACCTCTTCCTTGGCCTCGCCGTCACGGGTGATGATGATGGAAGGCTTGCCCACCGATTCCATTGTCATAAAGGGCGAAGACGCCACTGCATCGGGGTTGGACAGACCGAAGATGAGCGGCTGGCCAAGACCGTAGAGCATATAGCTTTCCCCGTCCCTGCTGAACTCTGCGGTGGAAGCAAGCTGATCCGGGCCGAGGGTCTTGCCCGTGCGGGTGGAAATGGCAGAGCGGTTGAAGGTGAAGTAAACCTGGAAACGGTTGTCAAAACCGATGATTCTTGTGATGTTGACCTGGATGCGGATGTTGTCCAATGCCCTGAAATCATCCCTTATTGCGTCCGTCAGGCCGGAGCGGTCTCCGTAATAATTGGGGGATACGCGATTCATGAAGCCCATTGCGTCCTTGTTCATGTAAAGGGCAATAAGCTCCATAAAGGCTGCCCTTACCGCATCCGTGTTGGTAAGGGTTGAAACCGTGAACTCAAAGGCATAGTCAGCAATCTCGCTTGCCTTGCCAGCAGTGGTCAAAACCCTTGCTGCAAACTGGTATGTGCGCTCCATTTCCGGGGTAAATTCGAATGTGAACATTCCCCTGTCGCCCAGGTTGGCCCGCTGCCATGTCTGACCGCCGTCAAGGGATATATCCACCCTGCCGACTGTTCCTGAATACAGGATGGCGCGTCCGCGAACAATGACACGGCCCTGATCCAGGTCGTCACGGCCTAAAATAAGGTGGGTTTCCACATTGCGCGCATCAACGGCGTTAAAGCGCAGATCTGCAATTTCAGGCACATCATCAGACTTGCCAAAACGCCACCATGCCGCATAGGCTTCGGAAGATGCAAAGGCCATAACTGCAAAGGCCATGCAAAAGAAGACCATAAAGGCAATAATTTTTGTTGAAGAATTCCGCATTCCGCAGCCTCCTTTTAACCTTGCTTGTCAAGGTCGAAATGAATTGTGAACCTGACGACTTTTTCATTGAAGCCAAGCGTGGCGTCATCAAAATTGTAATCATTGTTTGATGCTTCGGCACGCATACGCCCGCCGGACAGCCATTCGGGCATAACTTCGCAAAAAATGACCTGCCGGTCGCGGGTGGAGTCAACTCCAGTGTTCTGGTCAAAGAAGTTTAAGCTGCGCTCCACATCAAAGCCGGTTCTGAAAAACCTTTTGTAGTCAGCAGCAAACTGGCCCCGGAAGGTTTCGGATACATCGCTGCCCTTGGTGGTCAGGTTATCACGCTCCTGAATGCCCACAAAGAAGCTGGGGGAAAGCTCCCAGTTTTGATCCGGCAGACGATGGCGGGATGAAACCTGGAAGTCATAGAAGTAATTCCTGGATTTGTCGGGCCTGTTGTCGTGGTCGTCAATGATGGTTTCAAACTGTCCCTGGACCCTCATCACTCTCCAAAAGCGGTCTGCCAGAGAGAACTTGATGCGGTCGGAAGTCATGTCCCGCGAGTCATCTGTGGTGTCCAGCCATTTGCGGCGCAACGAAACAGTGCTGGTCAGGGATGGGCGGCCAAAAAGGCGGCTTAAACGAACACCGGCCTCGCCGGTGGTGTCGCGGGTGGTCACCGGCATATCGTTTTCTATGTTGTTGGCGTTGAAGTTGAATAAGCCAAACAGGCGCACATTTCTTGTAAGGTCCAAATCAAGACGGGTGTATGTCCGGGTACGGTCAGGGGTTGCACCGCCGGCCACGGAAACAAATTCCGGCGACACACGCTCATAGCGTGCATTGGCGCGCAGAATGCCAAGTCTTGCCATAAGCTCAACCTTGTTGGCGTTTCCGTGCAGGTTGTCATCCGGACGGGTCATGGGACTTTGATCCGTGTCCGCATAGGCGTGCTCTCCCCTCAACACCATGGCATCCGAGCGGTATTCCCAGTCAAGCGCCCCAACCCACTGCTCATAAGCATCTTCATAAATGCTGCGGTTGGAATCGTTCTTGCGGTCCTCCACCTTCACCACATTTGCGCCAAGAGTCCATGCATCGCGGGCAAACTGGTAGCGCAGGCCACCGCCGTAGCGATCCATGGGTTCATCATCCCGGCTGCGGTAGATGTGCGCCCAGGGGCCATGAAAGCTTCCCCAGGCACCGGTGAAGTAGTTCTGCTCATCGGCAAAATCAATGCGGAAGGCCGCGCCCTTGATGCCCCTGCTCATGGTATAGGAGCTCAAGTTTGCAAAATAATCGCCCAGGTATCCGGTAACTTTGTCTTTTTTAAGACGCCAGTCTATCCGCTGGATAGAAAGGCGCTCTTGATCGAACTGATCCGTGTCTGTGCCACGGACGGTAAGGTTAAAGCGCGAGTCCCATCCCACCCCAAAGGTGTTGGCAACCATCAAATCGTTTTCCTGAAGGATGTGCCAGCCCGGATCATAAAAGCTTTTATCTTTGCCAGGGCCGGTAACTCCATACCAATACACATCCGTCCGGTTGCTCATTCGCATTTCATAGGAGTTCTCCTGAGCCAAGGCTCCTGTGGCCGTGACGGCAAATACGGCCATTACGGCCATTACAGCAAAGCAGACTGCATTTTTTAAACGCCCCATACCCCCTCCAGTAATGTGTTGAAGCAAAAGACTTCAAATAGTTCACAATCAAAAGCCAAACCATCCCCTTTTTACCACTTTTTATTTCGGGTGCCATGATTGCACCAAAACAAATATTTTGTAAAGGCACAAAATTGCGCTCATGGTGTTTTTTAAGCGACAACTGCCTGGGAAGATTTGGCGGGTGATACCAATTATTCTTTGCCATTATTTTTCCGGGCATCTGCCGGATATTTTTTCAAAAAAGCCTTCTCAGCCTTCACCGAGCCGATAAGGATTATCTCATCGGCTTTTTGCAGAACAAGCGAAGGTGCCGGATTTGCTATCATTTTGCCATCCCTTTGAACCGCCACAACGCTGCACCCCGTGTCCTCCCGGATATGCGCATCAATTATGGCCGTGTTTTCCAGCTTGCGGCCCAAAGGAACCCGGAACATATTAAGCCCTTCCGAGAGCATGAGAAGCTTGCCTGGCTGCAGAAGATTAAGCAGGGTTGAGGCGCACAAGGAGCTGAAAGACATGACAAGGTTGGCCCCTGCCCTGTGCAGGGTGTTGATGTTTCGGTCCAGGCTGGCGCGGCTGATTATCTGAACATCGGGCCTTAACTGGCGGCAGTAGATGGTCAGATAAATGTTAAGGTCATCATCGTGGGTTGTTATGATTATGGAAGGTGTTTCACGAATGCCAGCAGAAATGAGAATGTCCAGATCATCCGCGCTGCCATGTATAAAGTGGGAGTCCTCGGCCCCGATGCTGGGGCGCTTTTCCACCACAACATATTCCATGCCCCGGTTTTCCAGGGTTTTGGCCACAGACTTGCCAACCCGGCCCCCTCCCAGAACCAGCACCGGCCCCTGGGCCTCTTCCGGGCCTGTCTTGTAACCCATGAGCCGGTCATATTCACCAAGCTGCTCCTCGGTGCCTGCCAAAACAAGAACCGTGGACTCGCCCATGCGTGTATCAGGGCCGGGATACAGAAACTGGCCCTGCTGCCACATTCCCACCACCGTTACGCCGCATCTTTCCCGCAAGCGGCTTTGGGCAAGGGTCTGGCCCTGGAGCGGAGTTCTCATGCAGGGGGCCTCGGCAATGAGCAAATCCTCGAAACGCCCAATCACATTGGCCTTCATCTCCAGACCCAGAACACGCCGGGCAAGCGCCTGGCCAAGCATCTTGGTGAACTGGAAAACATGGGTGCTGCCCGCCATGTTGAGGATGTCCAGAGAATCGTCAACATCGGCATTGGCAACAACGAGCACCTGGTCGCAAACCTCCCGGATGCTGAAAACAATGTTGGTGGCAGCCACCGAATCATTTAAGACCGCCACAAGGCTTGCATGGTGAACCCGCAGGCGCAGATAGGTCTGAGGATCATCCAGCTCGCCCACCACCACCTTGTAGCCCATGTCGTGGATTTCCAAGGCCCGGCTCAAATCCGACACAAGAATCACATAGGCGATTTCATATTGCTTGAGCTTTTCCACAATGCTTACAGCAACTGCATCAAAATGGGTCAGGATTACATGGCCCGAAAGGCTTTCCGACACCATGCGAGGAGCGCGGGCCTTGTTCTGTGCATCCAGCCAGGGGGCATAGAAAAACTGGATGAAAGTAAAGGGCAGCATCACCAAAAGAAAGATGATACCGCTTAAAAGCACCACCATTGAAAAAATTTTCCCAATATCGCTGGCAAAGGTTATGTCACCAAAACCAAGTGTGCTCATAACGGTGAGCGCCCAGTAAAGGCCTGTTATCCAGGAATAATCCTTGCCTTCAAAGGCCATGAGCGCATGGAAGATAATACTGTATGAAATAATGAAAAAAAGAAGCACCGCCACAAAGCCGGCCAAAAGCCGGGTATTACTGTTCCGGTTTATACCGCGCGCCAGAACTACAAGCTGCGATGAGAGAAATTTCATGTCAGATATAACAAGGTCTGTTGATGGTTTTTCCAAACTCCTGTTTTTATGCCGCGCTCATTTTGCCCTTTGCTTTTACCAGCAACTTGAAGAAAAATAAAGACCACCTTATTGAGTGTACATTCCCCATCAAGCTTCAATTCCGCAAAAGCCCTTGTGCAAAAAGGCATTGATGGCTCATAATGTTGTCAAAAAGAAGCTGGAAGCACTTTGAAGATGCACAGTTTTTGCAAAAAGGAGGTTAAGTCATGCACAAAGTCCTTGCAGCAGTTTTTGCAACGGCCCTTCTTGCCTTTGCCGCTTGCAGCGGCCCGGATGAAGGCGGCTCGAAAGTATCTGAACCAGTCAACCCCTATGCCACCCAGCTTGAGGTCATGAACAAGGCTAAAGACCTTTCCCAAGACATGGCAGAGCGCGAGGTCCTTCGCATTGAGCAGGAAAAACTGCTGGAGGGCGGGGTGGAGCGATAACCGAAAAAACGGCTCCTGACCATGATAAAGATAAGTGACACCATAAGCTTGAACCCAACAGAGCTGTCCTGGGAATTTGTCCGCTCGTCCGGCCCTGGTGGGCAGAATGTGAACAAGGTGGCAACAGCAGTCCAGTTGCGCTTTGATGCAAAAAACTCCCAAAGCCTGCCCGAAATCGTCCGGGAGCGGCTTTTGCAACTGGCCGGGAGCCGGGCCACCAAAAACGGCGAAATAGTTATTGATGCAAGGACCAGCCGTTCTCAAGAGCAAAACCGCGAGGATGCCCTAAACCGCCTTGCCTCTCTCATACGCCAGGCTGCAATAAAACCCATAAGACGCATAAAAACGCGCCCAACCGCAGCTTCACGCAGGCGGCGCATGGAAAAAAAGCACCTGCGCTCCGAGAAAAAACGCCTGCGCGGCCCTGTGAAGGATTCCTGATGCAGACAAAGCCGCTATCGGTCAAAAGGCCGGAAATCAACAGCTTGATAATCAACTGAAAATTTAATCAGTTATAGTTTAGTCAGGCCGTGTTCCACCGTTTGAGGAACAATTCTTTTGCCCCTGCCCGGCAGAACGATTATGTGTGTTGACAGGGCCTTGATTTTGTGGTTCTTAATCCCGGTCTGTTACGGCAAAGAACTTTGATTCCATAGGGGGAAGACACCCAATGCAATACCAGTACCGAATAAAAAAAGATGATGAAAAAAAGCTCTTTGTCATTTCTGAATTTGCCTATAATAGTGAGGATTCACCTGCCCTCACCGGCGAGTTCACCTTCAAACACAGCGATCTGGATGAGGCACTCAAACAGGGCGATGACGGGGTTGCAAGAGTTCTGCGCTCCACCCGGTTTTATCCGCCTTCTGAAACAATAAACGCCATTGCCGGGCAGATAGTCGCCCTCTACACACAGGCCCCGGAACAGGGAGACGAAGCCCTGGTGGACGAAATGGGCGCGGCAGCCTCATCAGTAAAGCCACAGAGCAGCAAGCCTGAAGCTGATGATGACAAGATTCTGGACGATGATGACGATGACACCCTTGTTGACGATGCCATTGATGATGATGACGAGGGCCTAAAACTTGACGATGATGATCTTTCCCCCCTGGATGACGAGGACGAGGATATTGAGGAGTAAGCCTCTGGCAGGAACTTTACTAAAAGGCCCTGCAACAGGCTACAAGGCCTAAAAAGGGACCGCCCATGTCTTTGACCGCCCACAGGCACGCTGCCGTAAAGTCTGCACTGGTTGCAATAATCACGGTCACTTCCACCCGCATCCTGGACAATGACGAATCAGGCAACTGGATTGCAAAGGCGGTTTCCGGCTATGGGCACAAGGTGGTGGAGCATCGCATAGCCCCTGATGACCAGACAGCAATCTCCCTTATTGTCCAGGCCGTTCTCAAGGAGCATTGCCCGGATGTCATACTCATCAACGGCGGCACGGGCATAACCCCGTCAGATGTAACAATTGAGGCTGTGGAGCCTCTTTTTGACAAAAAACTGCCTGCCTTTTCATGCCTTTTCGCCCAATTGAGCTTTGAGAAGATTGATGCAGCCGCTGTTTTTTCGCGCGCCTGTGCCGGAACAATAGAAAACACCCTTGTTTTTTGTATGCCCGGCAGCAAGAATGCCTGCAAACTGGCTGTAAAAGAGCTTATTCTGCCGGACCTGGGCCATGCTGTGGCCCATGTTCGGGGATAAGGCCTGCGCCTCGCCCAGGGACTGCATGAGATTCCCCAGGAAAAGCCTCTTTCCCCTGCTGGCCAAGGCTTATTGACTCCATGACCCAGATACTTGAAACCATACTGCCGATTTTTCTGGTCATTGGCCTGGGCTTTGGCCTCTGTCGCACAAAGATGCTTGCCGTTGGCGTTCGCGACTCCATAAACCAGCTTGTTTTCTATGTGGCCATACCGGCCATGATCTTTGTGCAGGTTTCCCACGCAGACTTTGCCG
>JAGVAW010000257.1 GCA_020060085.1 Desulfobacterales bacterium | reverse complement strand
GGGTATGGGTAAAAGTGAACCATGTTTGAAAAAGGGCGAAAGGGCTTGCATCAGAAGGGTCCTGGATGACATGGGCCGCATCGTCCCAGATAAAGGACATGAAAAAGGAGGGCAGATATGCCAAAACGACAGCAGCAATAACAAAGGCCGCCACAAAAGCCGGTTTTTCAAGCCTTCGGGTCATTGGCTTGTATCTGCTCCCTGGTTTTGATGTTGTTTGCCGGAAATGCCGGGCCGACCTGTCAAATAAAGGGCCTGTCAAATAAACTGTGCAGCCGGCATTTCATGGAACCGGCATCTTGTATTCAAAGGCAATCGAAAAATAATTGAGGGTTGCGGGCCTGTCATTTGCCGACATTGTTCATATTGCCAAAGCAGGCGCAAGGTGTCCGGGCACCAGGTCATTATAAATCATCCCTGTTTTTCTTTTTTTGAAAACAAAGGCTGCCTTCCTTATGGCCGGATGCCGTCATTCCCAAACATCTGCCCCTGTGCGAAAAGCTGGGTGCAATGTCATCAAGGCCTTGACTGGAAGCTCCCTTGTATTATAATCTTCAACTCATATTCCATAATTGTAAGCCCCTGGTCAACGCCTCACATTCGTTAGGTTGCAAGCGCCTGTTGGTGCCTGGCTGTGCAGCGTTTTGGCAAGGGATTTTTTAAACGCATTTTTCCCTTGATAATAAGGCCATGTCCATGCAATAATACCTCAAAATGGGTGGCAAAAGGCCAACACGCCACTGTTTTCACCGCTTTCGGCAGGGCGGTCTTTCAGCAGCTATTAGCGGCTTTTTCTTATTTTTAAGGCTGTTGCCGGGCATCTGCCTTATGCACAGGCAGCTTTGGCAACTGCTGACCTTCCAATGCAATAAAGGGCAGGCGGCAACCAGTTTTTTTCGGAGGTTTTAATGGGTAAGGCGGTCATTCAGCAGCAAATCCAGGATGGCAAAACCTCTTTGCGCCTGCTGCTGATTGTTCTTGCAATTGTGCTCTTTGCCCTGCCCGTGGCGGCTGTGGCAAAACTTATCCTTGCAACCGATGACGAGCTTGACGATGTGGTTGCCCAATCCCTGCTGGAATTCACCACGGTACGAAGAACCACTACAAGCGGCTGGGGCAATATCACTCACGATGTTGCCATACTCAAAGCCAATGCCCAGATAAAAATCGACAATATGCGCGTGGATCAAGTTCTTTTGGGGTATTACAACGGGGGATGGGATATTGAGATAGGAAACAGCACGGGCATTGTGTGGGGAGGCAGGGGCGATAGCGATAACGACGGCAATGCTGACGACGGCCCTGTCCGCCCGGTCTATTTTAAGGGCCTCCGGCTGGAGGTGGCCTATACAACTGCCGGGCATTTTTCCTTTCTGCGCATCGGCACGGATGATTTTTCCGGTGTTCTGGATGTAAAACGCATTGGCAGCAACACAGCCGGGGCCATTATCCGCCAGTCCATGGATGGCCGCATTCGTGCCATAACCGATGTCACCACCGGCGATGTTGATGTGAATGCCCGCCGCACAACCCAGGCAAGCTTAAGCGGCCACACCGTTGGCATGAGCAATGTTTGGCAGCTTTATTTTAATGCAGGGACCGGGGAGTTTAACCGGGGCACCACGGACTTTTATATTTCCATGTCGGATTACATTTATCCTGATGGCTCCGGTACATATAGAAATTCTGTGGCCATCAATCCGCGCAACCTTGTTCATTATAACGGTACGG
The DNA here is from genome assembly GCA_020060085.1 of Desulfobacterales bacterium. GTDB lineage: Bacteria > Desulfobacterota > Desulfobacteria > Desulfobacterales > Desulfatibacillaceae > JAGVAW01. The sequence continues at coordinate 13,171 of JAGVAW010000257.1, read as the reverse complement.
CGGCTTATGCTCATCATCTTCCCGGCTATGGCTGGTGGATGCATTTCAACCAGATTTCAGCGGAAGCCTACCCCTGGTAAGGGGCTTTGGGGTATGGCTTTTTTGTGCGTTTTAAGGCAGCTAATCTTTTAAGTATTTTTATGGCGCAGATTATGGAAAAATGCCGGGCCAAAATACCGCACAGGGTTTGCTTTAAAAGCCTTTTGCGGGCGCTGTTTTGCCTTTGCCTTATGGGTCTGTGGCTGGCAGGGTTTGCGCCCGGCACGGCCCTGGCTTCGGGCATGGCCCTGGCGGATGAGGATATGCTCTCGGATGTCTCCGCCCAGGTGGGCATAGGCCTTGTGCTGGAAGGCGGGGGCACTATAGGCGTTATCGCCTACAGGGGCAGGTGGAGCACCACAGCAGAAACAGGCACCCTTTCCTACCGTGGTGTAACCATTACCGGCAACCTTGCCGGGGGCCGCTTTACGCTGGGCCATAGAGAATTTTCTGCCCACCGGGTCTTTTTGGATGTGGGAACCGCAGGCGGGCAAACCCGTATGCGCCTGCTCTTCCCCAATATGTTGGACCCGGACCGGCCCATGAACATAAGGGTCAACAACTCCTGGTGGGGCTATCACAATGCTGGTGGCGCCCAATACATGAACCTGGGCCAGTTCAACATTAACGGCATTTACCACAATCAATCAAAAATAACCCTTTGGGCGGGCAATGGCGGCGCAAGGGGCCTTATTGAGCTTAATGCACAAGTAAGAAGGTTAGAAAACAGGCCCACCCGTGCTGCTGGCCTTCGCGGTTTTGCGTTCGAAAATTTTTCATTCTACAGAACATGGGCTAGTGACTGGAGCGGCGCTCTGGGAGCCGGCTATGCTACATTTGGCACGGCAGCTTGGCCCATGTCCATTGATGTTTATACGGATGTCAATGTGGGCACCCGCACAAGAATGCGGATAATTTACGCGGTTGAAGGAACAACAATCATTTCGCGGACAGGCATAATAGATTCAGCCGGTGCCTGGGTAAGGCCGGACGGTGCCGGCTATGGAACCTACGGCATTGTTCTTCTTAACAACTATCGCCCCAACACCACCTATGCTGCGGGCACCGGCCATGTTGAAATTACTTTGCCCATTGGGCATGGAACCTTCCGTTGGGTTGGGCCCTGATACTGCAGTATTTCTGCCTGTTTCCGCCTTTTTGCACGGGCTGGTTTGTTAAGGCAAAAAAGCCCGGAAGGGTTTTTAATCAAAAACAGCTCTGATTTTCATCTATCCCAATGTGCTGAAATTGGCACATCCTTTGTTGCTTTGATCTCATGAGTCTGCGGCAAGGGATATTCAGTTATTTAAATAGGATGCTTTGAGACCTTTTTAAAGATCATCCGCCCTGCAATTCCCCCAAAATAATTTTCTGATTGTTGGCTCTGCAATTTGCCGGGTTGTCAAACCTGTTTTTGTGGAGTATTTTTTTGCAGAAACAGTTGAGCCGCCTGCTTGTATTGGGCGGTCTCCACAAGGAAAAGCCTGCGGATTAATTTTTTGGATTAAGGTGCAAATTTGGCCATCACAAAGCAATTATTAAGGTGGGCATTTTGTTTTTTATGGCCTTTTGCCTCTGCCCTGCCTTTGCTTTTTTACATTCACCTTGTGCAGCTTGGCTATGCTCTGGAGCTTTTTTCCAGCCTTATATGGCTTCCTTTTCTTTTTGTGCCGGTGGTTTTTGGCGAGTTTTTATTAACAAGGCATTTTTTTTATAAAAAACACTCATCTTCAGAACCCCTGGGGCGCCTTTACCTTCATTTTGCTGGCAACATCCTTATATGGCTGGCCTTTTACTCTGTGTGGTGCGGTTTTGTTGCCGTGGAGCTTAAAACCAACCCGGCATGGAAGATGCATGGCCCTTATTTTTTTTCAATGGCCCTGCTTTTGTGGCGCTTCACCGGCTGGCTTGCCTTAATTGCCCTGGCATACTGGGTGACCCTTTACGGCCTTGTGGTGGTGAGGTTAAAGCGTTTCCGTCTTGCTTTGGGAGTTATGGCCTTTTTCCCTCTCACCTTGCTGTTCTTCTTTTTTCAGTGGCATTGGGGGGGCACGGGCAAGGCTTCTTCAGCGCAGATATCCTTCCAGCTTGGTGTGAGCCAGGTAATGGACTACCGGGAGATATCTGCTGCCCTGCGTCATGACAGAACTGAAAAGCTGCCATTTTTGGCGGCTGATGAATCCGGCGTATTGATGGAAACCGTCCTCGCCGTGCTTCGGGAGCCACGGGGGATACACTACGAGCCAACAACAAAAACCCTCTACACCGCCTATGGAAGCACTTACCTTGGATATGACACTGTCACATACCCTGTTGTTGTTTCAAAAAACTTTTCAACAGGTCAGATCATCTACAGGTTGTCATCGAATCTGCTTTTCGACTTTTCAGTTTCAGGCCCTGATATTGTCGCCGCGCCATTTATAGATTCCCATATATATCTTCTTTCAAAAAACGACCTTTCCATAACCAGCGCAATTCCGGTGCAGGGCTTTGATGGTTTGTCCCGTTATCTTTGGAACCCGATTTCCGTTTTTTGGGAGCATTCCAAAAGCCGCTTCTTTGTTCTTACCCATCTTTATCCTCGCATTCAGGCTTACGACTCTGCCTCTGGAAAAATTGTTGCCCAGAATGTATTTGACAAGGGGCGGCTTGGCCCCGGAAAGGCTCTTTGGGCGCCTGTTCAATGCCCCCAAACCAAAACAATATATGCCCTGCTGTGGCCTGACAGACAAAGCCTGCTGGAGCTGGATGCCGATACCCTGCAAATAAAGCGGACCCTGAATGTGGAATGTTTGGCAAGCTCGGCAATGGCCTTGGATCCAGGGAACCGGCAATTATTCATCCAGCACGCCACCAGCAATACACTGGTGCGGGTTGATCTGGAGACATGGAGCATTGACCGGCGCTACAAGGGTCTTGTTCATGCCAGGGACATGGTTCTGGATTCCAAACGCAACGCCCTTTATCTTCTTGGCTACGGGCAGGGAACCCTGCTGGCTTTGGATCTGGAAACTGGCAAAAGGGTGTGGAAACTCAAGGTTGGAGCAAGACCAAACGGACTGGATCTTAAGGATGATGCTTTGTGGGTAAACTCCAGGACAGGGGCATTCCAGGTTGATCTGCCAACTGTGTGGGCAAACGCCGGGCGATGAGTTTATATGCAAGGTTTGTTCAAGTTGTGTGGGATTGCGGATTTATTCAAGAATTTTCAATCTATCCAAAGCTTTTTGCCGTCATCTGAAGGGTTCGCCAAAGCCCACGCGCCCTGCGGGCAAGGGCCTGGGGCGAGCGGATGGATTTGCCCGTGCGCCATATGGCCTGGGGCTTAAGGTAAAAGCGCCGGTAGGCCAGGGCATTTAACCGCCAGATTTCCTTTTGCCCCAGGGTGAACCAGGCGGGAATTGGCGGGGCAAAGTCGGGCAAGGGGTTTTTTGTCTGCTTCAGCCAAAGGTCTTCCTTTAAAAGCCCGTTTTCAGTTGCATCCGCGTAAATGGGCGCTCCAGGGTAATAGGCTGTTACCATAAAGCTTGCCAGGTCAATCCCCAAAGAGCAGGCAAAATCAATGGTCTGCTCTATCTCCTGGCGGGTTTCATCCCCAAAGCCGATCATGAAATAGCCGTGTACCTCAAGGCCCGCCTTTTTGGCGGCAGCAACGCCTTTTTTGATGTCGCTTACGGTTATCTGCTTGTTCATTGCCTTTAAAATGCGGTCTGTTCCGCTTTCCAGACCAAGGTAAACCCGGTAGCAGCCTGCCTTTTTGGCGGCTTTTAGCATTGCCGGGTCAAGGCAGTCCACCCTGCCGCGGAATGTCCAGTCCGGGTTTAGCATCTGCCTGCTCATCATGCTGGCGATTGTTGAGGCCCTTTCCGGGTTGAGGTTGAAGTTGTCGTCATAGAAGTGGATTTCGCGAATCCCCAAATCCATGCAGTTTTTAACATCCTGCAAAACCCACTCCGGGCTGTGGAAGCGTATGGATTTGTAGGGGACATCGCAAAAGGCGCAGGAAAAGCAGCAGCCGCGCGAGGTCATGCAGGTTGTGCAAAAAGCGCGGCGGCCTGTCATTATGAAGTAGCGGCGAAAGGGCAGCATACTCCTGTCCGGGTGGGGCAGATTGTCCAGGTCCTCTTCCTGTATGCCGCAGCTCTGGCCGACAACCCTTTCTCCATGTTTGCAATACACTCCTGGTATGTCCGGGTTGCCGACTCCGTTCTGGGAAATGAAATCCAAAAGGGCTGCCAGGGGTTTTTCTCCTTCTCCGCGCACGGCCCAGTCCACACCTGGCAGAGAAGCAATCTCCCTTGGGTAGTGAAAAACATGGGGGCCGCCTGCAATTATGCGGGTGTTGGGGGAGAGTTGGCGCACTTTGTGGCATATACTTAAGTTCTCTGCCAGGGAGTCTGCAAAAAAGGGCACTCCGGCAACAGTCGGATTAAAGTCTGCCAGGGCTTTTTCAAGGGTCTTTTGAGGGTTGGCGGCATTCTGACAGTCCAGAACCTTAACCTGCCAGGCAGGCCGGTGGCAGCGCACAAAGGCTGCAAGATGCAGAAGGCCCAGGGGGGGATATTTGAAATCCCTGCCCATGAAGTTGGGGGCAACTGCTAGCGGCGGCACATCCCGGTTGGGGCCTAAAATCAGCAGCAGGCGAAGGTTGTCATCATGTTTGGCAAGAATTTGACTGCTCATTTTTCAGGCCTCTTGAAAAAGGCCAGATACCAGAAGAAATATAAGGCCATCCTGAGCAGGGCAAGCTTTCCGGCAGGGTAATCCCGCCAGATGCGTATCATCCGCCTTGGGGCAAGAAAAAAGCGGGCAAATGCCCATGTCTGGATGCGGTTAAGCTCCTTTGGGCTTATTGCAGAAAGACCGCCCGATTTGTAAAGATAATTGACATTTGTAGAAAGGGCAAGGGCCTCATCTGTTGAAAGGCGTTCCTCCCCGGCAATGGCTGTGCCGGGAAATGGCACAAGGCCCTGGAAAAGCGCGCCGTGAAGCTTTGATTTAAGGGCATATTGCACGGTTTTTTCCATCTGCTGCTTTGTTTCCCCCGGAAAACCAAGCATGAAAAAGCCCCAGGTGAAAAGGCCCAGGTCTGCGGCAATGGCAATGTTTTTTTTCACCTTTTCCAAATCCAGGTTTTTTCGGATCTGCTTTTGAATATCCTTGTCTGCTGTTTCAACAGCCACGCAAATGCTGTAGGCTCCGGCTTTTTGCATTTGTGTAAGTATTTTTTTGTCCAAAAGGTCTGTGCGCAGACCGTTTGGAAAGCAGAACCTTATTTTTATGCCCCTTTCCTGTATGAGGCGGCAGATTTCAAGGACGCGGCCGTAATCCAGGTTGAAGATGTCGTCAAGTATCTGAAAGTTGTTTATGCCGTAATCGTTGACAAGATGCTCTATGTTTTCAAGGACCCTGTTTGCACTCATGGGCCGGAAGCTCTTGCCGAAAATGTTGTGGCAGTAGGTGCAGGAATAGGGGCAGCCCCGGCTTGTCATTATGGTGGCATAAGGGCTTCCCTGCTCCATGAACATCATGCGGCGCAGCTTGGCGTAATCGTCAAAACAGACAAGATCCCAGGCAGGCAGGGGCAGGGTATTCACATCCAGAAGGTTTTTGTTATGGGGGTTTTGCTTTATGGACTTATCCGGGCGCACAAAGGCAAGGCCTTGTATGGCATCTTCCGGATATTTCTCTCCCCTTTCCAGGGCATCCAGAAGCCCCGCAAAGCCAAGCTCGCCCTCACCCATTACCATGTAGTCAATGCCAGGAGTCTGAAGCAGGCTTGTGCCTATGGCAGTGGCATGGGGGCCGCCCACCACCACCGGAATGCCCGGGGCAATCTTTTTAAAAAGAGCAGCTTTTTGGGCAAGCGTGTTGGACTGGAGGGTGAGGCAGGAAATGCCAATGATATCCGGCTGGACTGATTTTAAAATTTCGGCCCATTGGGCATCGGTTCTTGGTTTTGCGCTTTCGTCAATAAGGAGAAAAGAATCTTTGCCGGGCCGTTTTTCCCTGGCAAAGGCAGCCAGGCTCAAAAGGCCAAGCGGCGGCATGGACATTCTTTGAAGCTTGTTGTAACGGGTGTCCTCTAACGCCACAAGAACTGCCACAGCCATGTTTTATATGCCTTGTTTCGGGCCAAAAGCCCCTTGCCTGCACCCTTTAAGGCGCGGCCAAAATGGGTTCTGCCTTCCGGCATTAAAAATATTGGGTGTTCAAAGCCTTATCCTGCGCGGCCATTAAGGCCCTTTTCGGGCAAAAAGTAAATTGGAAAAAAAATACCAGGTTCTTTTGAGCAGGACATCAAGACCGCCCGGATAGTCCCGCCAGATTCTGGCCATGCGCACAGGATGAAGAAAGAATCTGGCAAAAGCCCTTTTCTGAAACCTTTCAAGCTGATGAGGGTCAAGCATTGAAAGGCTGTTTTGGGCAAAGAAATAGGTTATGTCCCTGCTGGCTTGCAGGGCCTGGCTTTCCGAAAGGTATTGGCGGGCCAGAGCAGTGCCGGGAAAGGGGATGACCAGAAAGAAAAAGGCCCCATGCAGTTTTGATTCTATGGCAAACCTGACGGTTTTTTCCATCTGCTCCAAAGTTTCCCCCGGAAAGCCCAGCATGAAAAAGCCCCAGGTGAAAATGCCTATCTCTGCGGCAATGGCAATGTTTTCGCGCACTTTTTCCGTATCCAGATTCTTGCGTATTTTCCTTTGCAGGTCTTTATCTGCGGTTTCCACTGCAAAGGATATGCTGTAGGTGCCTGCATTGCGAAGGCTTTCAAGAATCTCCCTGTCCAGAAGGTCGCAGCGCAAACCGTTTGGAAAGGAAAAGCGGATTTTGTGGCCCCGTTCAATTATTAGGCGGCAGATATCCAGAACCCGCTCGCGATCCAGGTTGAATATGTCATCAATTATTTCAAAGTCTCTTACATTATGCCGGTAAATGAGCCGCTCCATGTGCTCAAGAACCTTTTTGGGGCGCATGGCCCGGAACTTGGAGCCGAACACATCGTGGCAATAGATGCAGGAAAAGGGGCAGCCCCGGCTGGTCATCAGGTAGGCGTAACGGCCGCCAATTTCTGTGGAGGTCATGCGGCGGGAATGGTAGTAATCCTCAAAACGCACAAGATCCCATGCAGGGAAGGGCAGTTCATTGACATCCAGAAGCTCTTTGTTGTAAGGATTTTGTTTCAAGGACCCGTCCGGGCGCACAAAAACAAGGCCGGGAATAGGGTTTTCCGGATACTTCTCCCCTCGTTCCAGGGCATCCAAAAGCCCCACAAAGCCAAGCTCACCTTCTCCCTTTACAATGTAGTCAATGCCCTTTGTTTGCAAAAGGCTTTCTCCAAACGCCGTGGCGTGAGGACCGCCCACTACCACCGGGACATTGGGTGCAATTTTTTTTAAAAGCTCCACCTTTTGGGCAAGAAAGCGGGCCTGGGTTGTGAGCACGGAAATTGCAAAAAGGTCCGGCTTGAAATTGGATATCAGGCTGGACCATTGGCTGGCTGTGCGTTTTTGAATGCCTTCGTTGACAAGGACAAAATCATCTTTGCCGGGCCGTTTTTCTCTGGCAAATGCAGCCAGGCACAATAGACCCAAAGGAGGCGCCCCGTAGGTGGGCTCCCTCCTGCGGCGGACTGTTTCCAGCCCCAAAAGAAGAATCCGGGGCACAGCAGCAAACCTCCTTCCTACCGGATACCAGGTTGTTAATCCTGTAATGGCAAAATCTTGACTGCAAATAAGCAGAAGGAAAACAAATTTTTCAAAACTAATTTCCCATGCAACTGTTATCAACCCTTGAGGCTTTGCACACCCATTTGAAGGGCGCTTAATGCCCCCATTGCCCTGCGAAAAAATGCCTGGGGCGAGCGGATGGATTTGCCTGTTCGCCAGAAAACACCGGGCCGCAGATAAAAGCGGCGATAGGCAAGGGCATTGAGCCGCCAGATTTCTTCCTGGCCCAGGGTGAACTGGGCGGGGATGGGGGGGGCAAAATCCGGTGATGGATTTTTGGTCTGGTTCAACCAGGGGTCATCGTTGTCCGGGTTTCTTTTAAGAAAGTTCTCATACATGGTCATGCCAGGGCCATAGGTTGTAACCGTGAAGCTTGCAAATTCCAGACCCAGGGAACAGGCCAGATCAATGGTCTTATAAATCTCATCAAGGGTTTCGTCTTCAAAGCCCAGCATAAAGTAGCCATGCACTTCAAGGCCTGCTTTTTTTGCGGCAGCAACGCCTTTGTGTATATCCGCTACACTTATCTGCTTTCGCATGGCTTTTAGGATACGGTCTGACCCGCTTTCCAGACCCAGATAAACACGATAGCACCCGGCCTTGCGAACAGCTTGAAGCATGGCCGGGTCCATGCAATCCACCCGTCCACGGAATGACCAGTCCAGATTCATGCCTTTTTGTGTTATGAGCGCGGCTATTTCTGCGGCCCTGTCCGGTTTAAGATTGAAGTTGTCATCCTGAAAAAAAACTTCCTGTATGCCTAAATCCAGACAGTTTTTCAAATCTTCAACAACCCATTGAGGGCTGTGAAAACGGATTTTTTTGTAGGGAACATTGCAGAATGTGCAGTGAAAGGGACATCCTCTGGAGCTCATGGCGGAAGTGCAGAAGGCCCTTCTTCCCCACATCATGTAATAATTGCGGATATTGAGCATGCTCCTGTCCGGATAGGGCAACAGGTCCAGGTCCTCCTCCACAAGGGCGCGTCCGCTGCCCGATACTACGCCGTTACGGGCGCAATAAATTCCGGGAATATCCGGGTCGCCCTCACCGCCTTGGGCGATGAAGTCCAGCAGGGCAACCAGGGGTTTCTCCCCTTCTCCGCAAACGGCCCAGTCCACATTTTCAATTCCGGCTATTTCTTCAGGATAATATGTAACATGAGGCCCCCCGATAATGACGCGGATTGAAGGATCAAACTGTTTGGTAATATGGCAGATATTCCGGGAGACAATAAGGGAGTTTGCAAAACAGGAGATGCCAACTACGCTGGGTCTGTAGCTTGCCAGTTCTTTTTCAAAGGCAGCCTCGCCGTTTTCGAAAGATTGGCAGTCAATAAGCCGAACCTGCCAGTCAGGGCGATTTTTACGCACGAATGCAGCAAGGTATAAAAGGCCCATGGGTGGATATCGCAGGGCCTTTCCCAGGTCTGTTGCTATTCCAACGCGCATGGATTGTTCCAGAGGCCCAAGAACCAAAAGAAGCTTTTGTGGCTTTTTCATAGTGCTTACAAAACCTGATTGTTAAGTTACAAATGCATTTCTTCCCGGCTTTTTTTGCCAGAAAAGGCGGGAAGAATGCTGAAAAATAAGCTTGCTTTGTTTTACAAGCATAAAGAGCAACTATTTCTATTATAGACCCGTCAGGTCTTGCTTACAATGAAAAATCCTATCTTTTTTGCCATGCATAGATGATGAAGGCCTGGAGGGGGCAAATGCGGTTTGTGGCTGGAGGCTTCTTAATGGACAGTAACTCGGCGGGTTTTTATCCAGATAAGGTATTTGAACAGATTGATGGCCTTGGTGATTAATGCAGCCCACCCTCCTGGATAGTCCCTGCCTATGCGCGCCATTCTTAGTGGGTTCAAAAAAAAGCGCAGAAAGGCCATTGTCTGCATTCTGGAAAGCTCTTTGGGGTTTAACTGCGACAGGGAATTTTCTGCGATGAAGTAGCTGATATCAGATGCGGCGCAAAGAGCCTCATCTTCGGAAAGGCATTGTTTTGCCAGTGCGGTTCCCGGAAAGGGGACCACCAAAAAGAAAAAAGCCCCGTGGAGCTTGGACGAAAAGGCAAAGTCCAGGGTTTTTTTAATCTGCTCTTTGGATTCATCTGGAAAACCAATCATGAAAAAGCCCCAGGTAAAAATCCCTTCTTCTGCTGCACAGGCAATGTTTTGGCGCACCTTTTCCAGGTCCAGGTTTTTTTTGATGGATTTTTGAAGGCGGTTGCTGCCGGTCTCCACTGCAAAGGCAATATGGTAGGCCCCTGCCTGGGCAAGCTCATGGATAAGCCTTTTATCCAGCAAATCCGTGCGCAGGCCGTTTGGGAATGAGAAGCGGATTTTAAGCCCCCGCTCCTGGATTAGTCGGCAGATTTCAAGGGCCCGGTTGTAATCCAGGTTGAAGATGTCATCAATAATCTCAAAGTCGGCAATGCCGAACTGATTGATGAGGTGCTCAATGTGCTCAATCACACGCATTGGTTTCATGGCCCTGAATTTGGAGCCGAACACATCGTGGCAATAGATGCAATGGAAAGGGCAGCCCCGGCTTGTCATTATGGGGGCATAAAAGCCGCCTATCTGCGATGGGGTCATGCGGGCAAGGCTTGAGTAATCTTCAAACGGAATCAGATCCCAGGCAGGAAAAGGCAGGGTGTTTACATCCAGCAGTTCCTTATTGGGCGGGTTTTTGTGTATGGAGCCATCAGGCCGTACAAATTTGAGGCCGGAGATGGGGTTTTCCGGGTATCTGTCCCCCTTTTCCAGGGCGTCCAGAAGCCCCACAAAGCCAAGCTCACCTTCGCCTGCCACAATGTAGTCAATACCAGGGTTTTCAAGCAGCCTTGTGCCTAAAGCTGTTGCATGGGGGCCGCCCACAACAATGGGTGTTTCGGGCAGCAGGTGTTTGAACAAAGCCACCTTTTTTGCCAGAGCGCTTGAATCCGTAGTAAGTGCGGAAATGCAGATGATGTCCGGGTTTATGGCCGCAAGCCTTTCTGTCCATTGGTCTGGCAAAAGGGGTTTGGCAGCCTCGTCAATAATCACAAAGGTGTCTTTTTTGGGGCGCTTTTCCCTGGCAAAGGCTGCAAGGCCGGCCAAGCCCAGGGGAGGAGTGGCATAACGGGTTTCGCCTTTGTGACGGACATTCTCCAGCCCGACAAGCAGAACAGTTGCCACCTGTAAAGCCTCCTTGATGACAAATCTGCCGGGAAATGGGGGGGCATAAGATCAAAGGCCCGGCATATGATATGAAATAAATCACACAGTAAAACATCATTAAGTAGTGATGCTACACGGAAATATACCAGCATAATAATTTGCTTGGCAAGCTTTTTATTGATATAAAACAGTTTTATCGTATTTCAATACAAGCTGTTGGCCAGGAAGATTATTTCAAGGGCAGGCAAACTTGCGGCACCCAAAACGCTATGCCTGGAAGTGCCGGGACAAAAGGGTCTTAAACCGGGACTGAAAAGTCTCTATCCCATACCTGAACCGGGCGGGCCTCCGCCATAAACCCCCATTAAATCAATATGTTTTCTTTTTAAAGGGTTTTGGCACCATGTGTGCTAACACTTATTTGCCGGAACCCGTCCGGTGTTTTGCTGGCAGGCTGCAAGGAAAGTTTCCGGGCCTGCTGGCTGTTTTGTTAACCCTAATCGCACTACCAGCAAGGAGTTTTTTTATGGCTCAGCTCATAGTGGATCGCAGAGATGTGGATTTTGTTGTTTTTGAGCAGATGGACATTGCAAGCCTTTCCAAATACCCCCGTTACAGGGATTTCAACAAGAAGACCTGTGACATGGTAATCACCGAGGCCCGCAACCTGGCAATCAAGGAAATTCTGCCCACCAATGCAGAGGGCGACAAGGCAGGCGCAAAGCTGGAAAACGGGCGGGTAAAGGTTCCGGAATGTTTTCACAAGCCCTACAAGGCCTTTTGCGAGGGCGAGTGGATTGCCATGACCGATGACCCGGAGGTTGGGGGCCAGGGAATGCCTGTTCTGCTTGCCCAGGCTGCTGGCGAGTACTTTTCCGGGGCCAACACCGCCTTTGTTATGTATCCCATGCTCTGCCACGGCACAGGCAAGATAATTGAAACCATAGGCACCCAGGAGCAAAAGGAGCTTTATCTTTCCAAGCTTTATTCCGGCCAGTGGGGCGGCACAATGGTGCTCACCGAACCCCAGGCAGGCTCGGATTTGGGCGCGCTCACCACAACAGCCAAAAGCAACGGGGATGGCACCTATTCGATTTCCGGCCAAAAAACCTTTATCACAGCCGCAGACCATGACCTTACGGAAAACATTGTTTATCCTGTGCTTGCCCGCATAGAGGGAGCGCCCGCCGGAACAAGGGGAATCAGCCTTTTTCTTGTGTCCAAATATCGCGTCAACCCGGATGGCTCGCTGGGTCAGGATAATGATGTGCAGGTGACGGCCATTGAAGAAAAGATGGGCATACACGCAAGCGCAACCTGTCAGGTGGCTTTCGGCTCAAAGGGGCAGTGCATTGGCACGCTTTTGGGGCCGGAGAACAAGGGCCTGAAGGGAATGTTTCTTATGATGAACGAGGAGCGGCTCAATGTGGGTGTCCAGGCTCTTTCTTTGGGAAGCGCGGCCTACCTTTATGCTGTCAACTATGCCCGCGAGCGCATACAGGGCAAGAACCTGCTGGAGTTCATGGACGCCAATGCGCCTTGTGTGCCCATCATAAATCACCCGGATGTGAGGCGGATGCTTTTGTGGATGAAGACTCATATTGAAGGCATGAGAAGCATGAACTATTTCACCGGGCGCTGCTTTGATCTGCATCTGGTGGCAGAGGATGAAGAGGAAAGGGCCAGATACCTCGGCCTGGTGGAAATTCTGGTGCCCATTCTCAAGGCCTATTGCTCGGACAGGGCCTTTGAAGTCTGTGTGCAGGCCATGCAGGTTTACGGCGGCTATGGCTACTGCCAGGATTATCCGGTTGAGCAGCTTGCCCGCGACTGCAAGATAACAGGCATTTACGAGGGGGCAAACGGCATTCAGGCAATGGACCTGCTTGCCCGTCAGCTTGGCAAGCAACAGGGCCAGGTTTTCATGAATCTGCTTGCAGAAATGGGAAAGACAATAGCCCAGGCCAAGGAGTACAAGGACCTGGTGCCCTATGCCGTGAAGGTTGAGGCAGCTTCGTCCAAACTGGCGGAGCTTGCCATGCACATGGGCAAAACCGCCATGAGCGAGAGGGTTCTAACAGCCTTTTCTGCGGCCTATCCGTTTTTGCTTTCCATGGGTGATGTTGTTCTTGCGTGGATGCACCTGTGGCGCGCAGTTGTGGCCCTGCCAAAGCTCAATGCACTTCTGGGCGGAAAAACAGGGCAGGAGCGCAGCGCAATCATTGCTCAAAACCGCGAAGCAGCC
>JAGVAW010000158.1 GCA_020060085.1 Desulfobacterales bacterium | reverse complement strand
CTGGTCAAGCACATCCAGCATGTCATCCTGAAAATCCGTGTCAGCCTTGTCAATTTCATCAATGAGCAGAACCGTGCGCTCGTCTGCCGTAAAGGCCTGGCCAATTTTACCCATGCGGATATATTCGGAAATGTTTGAGACATCGCGGGTGGAGTCTCCAAAACGGCTGTCATTCAAGCGCGTGAGGGTGTCGTACTGGTAAAGGCATTCCACAAGCTTCATGCTGGATTTCACATTCAGCACCAAAAGCGGCATGGAAAGGGCCTGGGCAATTGCATGGGCCAGCATTGTCTTGCCCGTGCCCGGCTCGCCCTTCAGCAGAAGGGGCATTTCCAGCGCCATTGATATGTTCACTATTTGGGCCAGCTCCTCATCCAACACATAGCGGGAATTGCCCGTAAACCGCTGCATTGATGACATCTTTTTCTCCTTGTGAGAAAGGGCCTTTGTGTCCGGCCCAAAATCTTGCTGTTTAAAAAATTTCTTCAACCATTCCATCAAAAAAATCATCCGCGCAAAAGGGCGGAAACCTCTTTTGTGAGAGCCAGCACGCGGTCAGCCAAATCAATGTCCAGAGAGCCAAGGCCGCAGGCCGGGGTTATAAGAGACTGGGCGCGGAGCCTGTTGCCGTCAACCCCCGCCTTTTCAAAGGCCTGTATCGCTTTTCGGTAAAGCTCTGTCAGCGAGGCTGCGCTTTCCCGCCTTATATCCGCCGGGTCTGCTGTGGGAACTATGCCCCAGGCCACCGTGTTGCCTGCCTCCAAAAAAGCCTTCAGGCTTTTGGCGTACAAAACAAAAGGCTCCATAAAGGAGTAAGCATCAAGGTTGACGATGCGCGCCCCGGATTCCAGAACAAGGCCCCAGTCCGTGTTGGCGCATACATGAATGCCCGATATTCCGCCAGCCTTGTGTATTGCGTCTATTACCTCGCCAAGGCACTGGGAAATGTCGCTGCCGGAAACGGAAATGAATGCCGATGAGCCAAAACCAGCAAGTGCAGGCTCATCCAGAAAAATAATCACCGGCACGCCGAAGCGGGAAAGACGCTCCACCTGCCAGCGGGCATTCTGTGCCAGGGATTTTACAATGCAGTCCCGCAGGCGGTCATCGTAAAAGGCAGCCCTGCCCCGGGAATCCACAAGGGCTATTGCAAGGGTGAAAGGCCCTGTAACCTGGCCTTTTACCGCAAACAAAGGCTCTGGCCAGTTTTCAAGGGCTTTTTCCAGCTCAAAAAAACCTGGGGCCACATCTTGTGCAAGGGCAAAGCGCGAGTCAGACGGTACCTTTGCTGCCTGGGAAACAGCAAGGTAGTCCTCGTAAAAATTCAGCAGTTGTTCGTCAAAATCCTTGCCTGAAGTATTGAGGATAATCTTTGTTTTTTGTTGCTCAACTCCAGGCAGTCCATGCACAAACTGGGCTATCATGCCCTCTTGCGGATAAAGCGGAAGCTGTGCCCAGGGCGGAATATGCGGGGCCGCGCCCCTTACCATTTCAAGGGCGGCTTTGTGATCATTAACTGGAAGGCTGCCTATAAGGGTGGCCCTGTTTTCAGGTTTGAATATTTTTTGCCCCATTTGCGTTTTCTCCTGCTGTTCCATAAAATAAGGCTGCAAAGGCCTTGGCAATTGGGTAAGGTAGCATAGGCCAGCCGATTGTGACAAGCCATGCGGTGCAAATCAATTCAAATGCTTGACGCAGGTTGGCAGCATTGTTAAAGGAGCAAAGCAAAAAAAATAAAAAAATGCCTTGCCAAAGTTGAAAACACTTTGAAAGAGAGCACATGAACGAGCTGCATTACCAGCGCCAGCGCCACGACATGGTGGAGCGCCAGATACGCGCGCGCGGCATGAACGATGAGAAGGTGCTTGCCGCCATGCGCAAGGTCCCCCGCCACCTTTTTGTGGAGGAGGCCCTCCGGGATCAGGCCTATGGTGATTTTCCCCTGCCCATAGGAGAGGGTCAGACCATCAGCCAGCCCTATATTGTGGCGGAGATGACCCAGGCCCTGGCCCTTTCCCCCAAGGACAAGGTTCTGGAAATAGGCACAGGATCAGGCTATCAGACCGCCATACTGGCCCTTATTGCAGAAAGGGTTTTCACCATCGAGCGCATACAGGGCCTTCTTACCCAGGCCAGAACCATGTTCGACAAGCTGGCCCTTCACAACATCCGCGCCAGATGCAGTGACGGCACTCTTGGCTGGCCTGAAGAAGCCCCCTTTGACGCCATTCTCGTCACAGCCGGAGCGCCCCTTTTGGGCAAGACCCTTTTAAGCCAGTTGGCCATGAATGGAAGAATGGTGGTGCCTGTGGGCGACCGCATGAGCCAGGAGCTTGTTAAAATTGTGCGCACGGAAAAGGGCCTTTCCGAAACCCGTATGGGCGGATGCAGGTTTGTAAAGCTTGTAGGCAGGGAAGGCTGGGAGGATTAAACTGCTTTTTTTTGAGATTGCATTGTTGATGCACCCAACTCCAAACCAATTTAAATACAGGCCTGCCAAGGCCCTGGGAGTATAGATGAAAGAATCTCCGGCCCCCGCCCTTTCTGCAACAAAAGACAACCGTTCCATAAAGGATTACGGCATTATATCCGCCAAAGGCTTTTGCATGGGGGCGGCAGATGTTGTGCCAGGCGTTTCCGGCGGCACAATGGCCTTTATTCTGGGCATATACCGGGAGCTATTGGATTCCATCCGCTCCTTTGATGCCGCTCTGTTGGGCCTTCTTTTCAAAAGGCAGCTTAAAGAGGCTCTGCAAAGGACGCAGTGGGAATTTCTTCTTGCCCTTGGCATTGGCATAATCGCGGCCATTCTCACACTTGCCAAGGGCATTTCCTGGATGCTTGTCAATCAGCCCGTGCTCATCTGGTCATTTTTCTTTGGCCTTGTTCTGTCTTCAGCCTACACGGTGAGCAGGCACCTTGAAAAAATGACCCCCGCACTTTTGCTGTATCTGACAGGCGGCGGGGTTTTCACCTTTTTTCTTGTGGGCATGGTTCCGGCCCAAACTCCCGAAACATGGTGGTTTCTCTTTGCTTGTGGAGCCATAGCAATTTGCGCCATGATTCTGCCGGGCATTTCCGGCTCGTTTATTCTGGTGCTTTTAGGCAAATACGAATTCATTTTAAATGCGGTAAATCAGCGGGATATTCTCGTTATTCTCATTGTCGGCGCAGGCGCGGCTGTGGGCATAGTAAGCTTTGTGCGTGTGTTAAGCTGGCTTTTCTCCCGCTGGCACGACATAATAATAGCCGTGCTCACGGGCTTTATGCTCGGCTCCTTGAGAAGGGTCTGGCCCTGGAAGGCCGTAGATGGCGGCAACCTGCTTCCCGCAAGCTTCGGGGCCGAGTTTTGCTTTGCCGCCGGGCTTATGCTTTTAGGGGTTGCCCTTGTGCTTGCCCTTACCTGGGCCGAGGGCCGGAAAAACAAGGCGGATTTTCCTGGTTAATCCGGCACAATAAAGCCTGCACCGGCCTTTTAGCTTTTCCTGCAAAACCTTGCCTGCCCATTATCCGCCCTGAACGGACAGAAGATGGCTGTTTGACATTTTGTGCCTGATGGGAAAAAATGGTTCAAGAAACAAGCTGCCCAATCATGCTGCCTGCTTGTTCAAGGCAGAAATTTCCATTGCCCTTTTCCCGTATTCCGGGTTCTTTTCAGGGATATTTATGAACAAGTATCTAAAGCAGGTTGTCACAGGAATCTGGGGCGGACGCAAGGCTTGCCAGAACCTTTCCGTGAAGGCCATTCTTGGAGTCGAGGATTCCCAAGCCACCCTTGACGATTTGGACAAGCTGAATCGCCGCCAATTGTTTGCCCTTTTTCTGGCGGCTCAAGCTCCGGACTTTTTCTCCCTGAAGGGCGAGTACAAGGCCGTGCTGCTTGGAAAAGACCCCCTCACATGGATATCAAGCCTTTACATCAACAATCTTTTTGGGCCTGGCCGCTGGATAGGAAAGGCTTTTTTTGCCACATCCAAAATGCAGGGCAGGGGCTACAACATACTTGCGGCCAAAGGAGATGATGCCCCCATTTTCCGTGTCCGCATGATGAATACGCAGATGGGCGTGTCGCAATATGACGACAAACCCAGTTTTCATCTGGATTACAGCGCATATAACAAGTTTCCTGTTTCAGGGATGCGTGATGAAATACGCAAGATAAATGACAACCTGTTTATCGGACTTGGAGGTTTCAAGGCCACGGGCGGGCCTTTTATGCCTGCCCCCTTTGCCCTGGTGGGGCCGCCTGGAAAATGGGTTGGGCCGGATGAATGTTGATTTTCC
Source organism: Desulfobacterales bacterium (assembly GCA_020060085.1). GTDB lineage: Bacteria > Desulfobacterota > Desulfobacteria > Desulfobacterales > Desulfatibacillaceae > JAGVAW01. The sequence goes on along the minus strand of JAGVAW010000158.1, from coordinate 6,475 downwards.
TGCCCAATGGTCAGTCTGCAACCCAGGCTTCCAGAATCCTTGTGGTGCTCTGACTTCTGCACAGGGGAAGGTTCAGGGGTTTGGCCCAGTCTTCGGGCCGGTGTACAAAGGCCGTGTCAAATCCGCAGGCAGCAAGACTGGCAATTGCATCTTTATCAGCAGCAAAATGCAGGTGTGTGCGGCCCCCGGCAAGGGCCTCTATTATGCTTCTGAATGGCTTTATCACCGCTCTGGCCAAACCCTCTTGGGGCAGGGTCATGTTGTCTGCAAGGTAAAGCCCGCCTCCCTGGCTTTTCAGCACGGAGGCTATGCGCTGCCACAGCTTTTCCACCACAGGCAGGGGAAAATAGTTAATAAGCCCTTCTGTTACCACAAGGGTAAGGCATCCGGGTTCAAGGTGCTTTTGGCAAACCTGCTCAAGGCTTGCCGGGCCATCCAGGGCCAGAATGTTAAGGGTGGTCATTATGTGCCCTGCCCGTAAAAGCCCTGCCTGCTTCAAAAGTTTTTCCTTGCGGGCCGCCATGCCCGGCAAATCTGTTTCCACATAGCGGGCATCCCTGTTTTTGTGGCGCGACAAAAAACGCCAGCCCCTGGGCGAAAGGCCGCAGGCAAGCTCCAGCACCTGCACGGGCTTTCCCTTCTCAACAGCCATGTCCATGAGATGATCCATAAGAATGTGCCGCTGAATCAGGTAGGTTTGAATGTCTGTTATTCCCAATAGATTTCTTCCCATCCACATCCAGGGCGCAGCAACCAGAAAAAGCGCCCGGCCCGGCCTTGTAGTCAGTACAGGGTGGCTTAAGCCGTTTTTGTGCCAGGTGAAGGCCGTATAATGGGCGGTGATGCCTATTTGTGAAGTGTCCGAGGAGTCTTTTTTCACGGGATTGCCTTTTTTATGGTGCCAGAAGATTAAAAGGGAAACAGGGCAGGTTTCTCAAAACCCAGAAAGCAAAAATTATTGTCAGAAGAGTTGGCCAGCCTGTGTTTGAAAGGCGCTCTGCGCCGGGCAGAGGCCTTTTGCCTACCGTAATAAGGATGTGCGATAAAAAGGCCCAGATCAATAAGGGAAGAGCTGCCAAAGCAAGAGCGTTGGAATCCAGGGCTGACATAAACTGACCGTTTAACAGATAATGAGTAGCCCTCAACGAGCCGCAGCCGGGGCAGTAAAACCCTGTGAGAAAATGAAAAGGGCAGGGGGGTAAGATTCCCGATTGGGCCGGATGCTCTGCCCGGAGAACCCACAGCAAGGCCCCTGTGCCGACAAAGCAGATTAATATGGCTGCTGCATTTGCAGGCGAAAGCCATGACCTGTATGGGGCTGCCATGCTTTTTGTCGAATCAGGTTCAATGCTGTTTTCCGGCTGCTGCATAATGCGCCCGTCCTTTGTTAACCCAAAAAGCTGCCCGGAATAGTTTTAAGCAGGTTCAGAAGCATAACATATTGGCCCCTGGCAGCCAAAGCCCCTCAAAACAGCTTGAAAAAATTGCCTGGCCATGCTTGCTGGCAAAAAGGCCAAGTCCCCTGCATTTTTCTTTGAATTTTGGCCCTGTCCAAAAAAACAAAACCAGCTTTTGACTTTTGGCGGGTTTTGGCCTAGAAAAGGCCCAAGGTTTTTTTGTTTCTTAAAAAATATGCCAGGATGGCGGAACAGGTAGACGCAAGGGACTTAAAATCCCTCGGAGCTTTGTCTCTGTACGGGTTCAATTCCCGTTCCTGGCACCAATTTTTCATGCAGAAAAGCAGCCTGCTTTTTTATGCCCCCCTGTTTTTGGCAGCTCTTAAAAACTTTTGGCTTATTCTATTTCAATGGATTCGGAGCGGGAGGCCGAAGATGAAGTTACCGGCGTATCCGCAATGCGCTCAATCTGCCTGTCAATGACGCTTCGTGCTGCAATAAGGGCCATCAACTGGTAAGGCCTTGTTTTTGAATCCGCCATGTTAAATCCTTTGCGGACAATTCCTGCTCCGGGCAGGCGGTTTAAAAGCCCGGCGATTTTTTTTAAAGAGCCGGTTTCTTTCATTACAAAGACCCTCCCTTTCTTCAAAGAGTTTCAGCAAGGCCCAGGCTATGGATTTGCCGCAACTTTAAGCTCCCATCCCCTGTCTGCAAGCTCGCAGGAAAGACCGTACTGAAACAGGGTCTGGAAAAGCGGGCGGCCAAAAATAAAATCCAGCGCTGCCACGTCAAGCCCGGCCTTTTGATTCACAAGATCCCGAACAGCCTTATCTGTTGAAACCATATCCACAATTTTTCGGGCCTTTTCCTCCCAGTCCATATCCTGCCTTTGGGTGATTTGCCTCAACTGGTTGTGGGAGCATCGTTTTTCGTGCTCGTCAACAAGCTGCAAAAGGCTTTTGAAATCTTGAAGAATATCCCGGCGCACAAGCCTTTCCTGACAATAAACCTCCTCTATTTTACTTGTGTCCCAGCATTTTAACACCCTGCATTCCAGGGGGCGGGAGGGATAAATCGCGCAGCCGCACTGGGCTTGAGCAAAAAAAATGCAGGCCGGGCTATCAGGCGCCGCGCGCAGTTTTACAAACTCTTTTTCAAGGCAGGTGAGGCCTCCCTTGACATTGTCGCTCACAAGCTCGCCCTTGCGGTATGTGATGAGATTTTTCCATTCCAGGGCTGCGCTGCCTTTGACAAGGGGCAAATCTTCCCTGTGCAGGGCTGGGCCGCCTTTGGCGCAGCATTTTCCGCAGCGGATGCAGCCGGTGATTTCGGTGGGTGTGTTTTTGCTTGTGGTCATTGTCTTTTTCTTTTAAGTGGCCGCATGGCTGGAGGCAAAAACAATTCGTTTAATCAAAACCTACTTTGTTTCCATTAAAAGGGGCAAGTCAAAAAAACATCGCCGTTATAATCCGGGGCCTTGTTGACAGCCGGGAAGGCTTTTCCTATGCTGGCCGGGCTTTCATGCTGGCGGTCAAAGCAGGTTTTTGGGACAAGGATCATTAACACTTAACCAAAAAAAACATTTTCCCCAGGCAAACGGATCTTATGAGCCGGAACCCTTCAATTGAACTGATAAAATCGGGCAGGGCAAGGTGGTTTGTTTTTTTCCTTGTGGCAACAGGCATTTTCATGTCCACCCTGGACAGCTCTATTGTAAACATTGCCCTGCCAACCATAATGCAGTCCTTTGAGGCCGAGCTTTCCACAATCCAGTGGGTTGTTACTATTTACCTGCTCACAATAAGCTGCCTGCTTTTGGCCTTTGGAAGGCTTTCCGATATTTTGGGCCGCCGCCTTGTTTACTGCGCGGGGCTTATTATTTTTGTAGCAGGCTCTTTGGCCTGCGGGCTTTCTCCTTCCGCTCATTTTCTTATTGCTTTCCGGGCCTGTCAGGGCCTTGGGGCAGCTATGATAATGGCATGCAGCCCGGCTCTGCTTGTGGATGTTTTTCCTGAACGCGAGCGCGGTCAGATGCTTGGCATGATAGGGACCGTGGTTGCTGCGGGCCTGACCCTGGGGCCGGCTCTAGGAGGGCTGATTTTAAAGTATTTTTCCTGGCGGGTTATCTTTTTTATAAATGTGCCGGTGGGGCTGATTGCTGTTTTGGCAACAATGCGGATTTTAAAGGCCGAACCGGGCCAAAAAAGCTCCGAACCTTTTGATTTTGCCGGGGCCGCCCTTCTTGCAATATGCCTTGCAAGCTTCATGACAGCCCTTTCCAGCGTAGGTCAATGGGGATTTTTTTCATTGAAGGCCATAGGCATTTTTATTGCTGCTGCACTCTGCCTTGTGCTCTTTGTCCAAATGGAAAGGAAAATAAAGTATCCGCTTTTTGATCCCGCGCTTTTGCGAAACCGGCTTTTTACCATCTGCATTTCTTCAGCAATGCTGCTGTTTGCAGCATTCTTTTTTGCTGTTTTTCTCATGCCCTTTTTCCTCATGTACCTTGTGGGCTATTCAGCGGATCAGGCTGCGGTAATTTTAATCATCCCCTTTTTCTTTTTGTTTGTGTTTGCGCCGCTTTTCGGGGCCATTTCCGACAGGGCCGGAAGCCGCCTTTTGTGCACACTTGGCCTTGTCCTGCTTTCAGTTGCCCTTTTTTCTCTTTCAGGACTTTCACCTTCAAAAGAGTTTTTTTCCCTTTTCTGGCGTCTGGGGCTTGCCGGAATAGGAATTGCCATGTTTCTTCCAGCCAACAGCTCTGCGGCCCTTTCCTCTGTGCCTCCCCGGCATAGGGGGGTTGCATCCGGGGCTGTGGCCACTTCCCGCAATCTTGGCATGGTGGTGGGCGTGGCCCTGGCAGCCCTTATTTTTTCCGCCCGATTTGAGGCGATGAGTCAGGGAATCACTTTAAAAAACTTCACTCCCCAACTGGGGGATGCCTTTATCAGCGCCTTTTCCCTTGCAACCTTCTGGGGAGGGGTGATTGCCCTGGCCGGGGCTGCCATTGCCTCAATGCGCGGCCAGGAATCCCTTCGCCGCAAGGCAAAAAAAGACTGACATCCGCTGTTATTGCTTTCAAATTGTTCCTCCGCCTTAATTCCCAAGCCTTTTCATCTGTTTTTTGCCCTTTATTACGCTTTTGTAATGTGGCCGAAAGGTTTTTGAAAGGTTGAATGTGTATGTTGGCTCATACCCGATGACGAAAAGCGGGTATCATTTTTCAAAAGGAGTTTTCCGTGAGCTTAAGAGCCAACAATCCCCAAAAAAACCTGCCCCTGCCCGGGCTCTGGTTTACGGACTCCTTGCCCAACCCCCAAGATTTCGCGGCGCAAGCCACGAAACCGGACGCCGCTCCGTTACCCCCCACTCCTGTACGCGAAATCCAGCCCCCCTTGCGTGCAGACGGAGCGGCGTCCGCCTCCCCTTTTGAAACCCCCCGGAAATTTTACCGGGCGTTAAACCGGGTGGAAGCCTCCAACCCGGATATGCATAAGCAGGCCGGATTAACGGAAAGACACTCCATACCTCCCGTTGCGGCCTCTTTGGACAGCCGGTGTCCATCAGATACCGGCAAGGGGTGGTCTGCGGGACCGCCTTCCCCTGGCCTCCCCTTGTCCAGCATTGAACACCTTGTTCTTCTTTCCAGGGTCAATATTGTATGCTTTGGCAAAACCCTTTTCCCATTGCTGGCCATGACATTAAGGTTCATTGCCCGCGAGCAGCTTTGTACTCAAGGCCTTGAGCCTTCTTCCGAAAGGATTGCAGAACCCCAAAAGAGCATTCTCCTCGCATAAGCAGCCGCCCGGCCGCAAAGGCAAATCCGCTGCCTTACCCACAGCCTGCCCTGCGGCACCCTCCCCGGGCGGCTGTTGTTGCAAGGCCCCCACAATAGGCAGCATCCTCCCCATGCCCGACAATTTTTGTGGAATTATAAAAATTCTGCCCTCAACAGCTTTCGGCAAGGTTGTTGAGGGCCTTTTTTTTAGCGGGTTTGCCGGATATTCTGCCTAAAGCATTGATACGGGATCAACATCAATTACAGCCTGGGCCTTTTTGCTGCCTGAAAGGGCGGGAAGGGCCTGGGCAAGGGCGGCCAGATAAGTGCGGAATGCCGTTGTGTTCAAGCCCTTTAGCAGAATCTGCCATCTGAAGCGGCCTGCGATGCGTGCAATGGGCGAAACAATGGGACCAAGCACAATAACGGATTTTTGTATGCCGGGGCTTTTCAGGCAGAGGCTGCGGCAGAGGTTGCCTGCATCCTTTGCCAGGGCTGCTGCGCTGCCGGGGTCCGGGCCGCTTATGCGGATTTGGGCAAGGCGCGCATAGGGCGGGTAGCCAAGCTCCCGGCGGTTGGTCATCTCGGTTTTGTAAAATGCGTTGTAATCATTTTTTTGGGCCAGGGTAATGCAAAAATGCTCCGGGTTGTAGGTCTGCAAAATCACGGACCCGGGGTTTTCGCCCCTTCCGGCCCTGCCTGAAACCTGGCACAGAATCTGGAAGGTTCGCTCTGATGCCTTGAAATCCGGGAAACCCAGGGAGAGATCCGCACACAGAATGCCAACAAGGGTAACATTGGGAAAATCGTGGCCCTTGGTTATCATCTGGGTTCCCACAACAATGTCCAGGCTTTTGTCCTTCAATCCCTTTAAAATATCAATCAGGCTGCTGCGGCTGGCTGCTGCATCCCTGTCCAGCCGGGCGATATTGGCCTGGGGAAAGCAGCGCAAAAGGTATTGCTCCACCTTTTGGGTTCCTGTTCCCACCATGCGCAGGGCAGGGCTGCCGCAGGCCTGGCAGGGGGTGGGCAAATCTTTTTTAAACCCGCAGTAATGGCACAGGCACATCTTGTCCTGCTGGTGGTAGGTCAGGGCAATGTCGCACTGCTCGCAGACAAGGGGCTGGCCGCAGTCAGCACAAAGGGGAAGGTTGGCAAAGCCGCGGCGATTCAAAAACACAAGGGCCTGCTCGCCCCTGGAAAGGGTTTCATCAAGGGCCTGGCGCAGCTCGGAGCTTACAAGGGATGTCTTGGATGCCTTTGAATGCTTCAGGTCAACCACCTTTATTTGCGGAAAAGG
>JAGVAW010000057.1 GCA_020060085.1 Desulfobacterales bacterium | reverse complement strand
GGGCAAAGTTGCCGGATTTAAAAGGCTTATTGACTGCGCTGGCTATAATGTGTAAAATAAATATGTTATTTTATACGCAACAAGCAGAAATTTTTCCCTTAAAGGACTCCATGTCCAAAATTGTCAAAATAGGTTTTTTTGCAGCCCTGGTGATGATTTTGGCCGCCTTTATGCTTTCACGAACCTTTGTGGGCAGGCTTGTTTTTCCTCTGCCCTTTGCCGGGCCCCATGTTGGAAGCATTGTGGACTGTAATACCCAAAAGCCCATCTCCCAGGCATTTGTCGAGACCACCTGGTGGTGCCATGACAACCCCTTGCCGGACAGTCCGGGGCAGTTCACAGTAACAGTTACCGCGCTTACAGACCAGGATGGCAATTTTATCCTGCCAAAACCCCGCAGGCGGGGCGGTTTTTTCGCCTCCCAATTCAGTATTCATATTCAGGCCGACAGCTTTGTTAAAACCGTTCTTATAGTGGACCCCAAAAAAAGGGAGCTGCCCCAAAGCACAAAGCAATGGCCCTTTGTTAAGACAACCCTGGAAAAGGCCCTGCCAGCCCCCCTTGTTCTGTGCCTTGAGCCTGAATTGCCGGTGCTCATACAGGCCCTTTCAACGGATGATGAACTCATAAGAACAACAGCAGCCCAAAAGCTTACAATTTACGGCCCGCTGGCTGCCGATGCAGTTGATGCGCTTGTTCCCCTGCTTGATGAGGAAGATGCCCGGACAAGGCAGGCGGCAGCAATGGCTTTGGGATCCATCGGAAAAGCTGCTGCTCCTGCTTTTGAAAAGCTGCTTGCCCTGCAAAATGACCCGGACGAAGGCGTGCGGGAAAAGGCCGCACAAGCCCTTGGAGAAATTGGAGCCAACCCGCGGGAAGCGGTTGATGCCCTTGCCGGGCTTCTTGCCGACCTCTCGCCTTCCGTGAGAGAGGCCGCTGTCAACAGCCTGTTGAGCCTGGGGCTTTTGCTTGCCCGGCAGGAGGAGGATTTATCTCCAGAAAGTGAGCCGGGCCAAGCTTCTGACCAGAGTCTGGACCAGACTTCTGATCAGTCACCCGGCCAGAATCCAAAACAGATTTTGCGCCAGTCCATTGTCCAGGCTCTTTTATCCGCCCAAGAGGACCAATCTCCGTCCGTGCACGAGGCTGCGGCATCGGCCATCAATGACCTGGAGCAGCTTGCCGAAAAGGAAGACCAGGAGCTTTGAGCCGACTTTTTCAGCCCTTGTCTGCCAAAGCTTCCTGCCGGGCGGTTTTAATGGCATGAAGGGCAGCCCCGATTGCCCCCACGGTTTCCACATCTTCGGGCAGGGCAAGGCCAACGCCAAGCACCTGCTCCAGCTTTTGCACCATACCTGAATTTCTGGCCACCCCGCCGCAGAAAAAAACCTTTTCTTCCAGTCCAACCCGGCCCATCATTCCTCCAATGCGCTCGCAAATGGCCTGATGCGCGGCATTTATTATGTCCTCGCGGGGCACTCCATGGGAAAAAAGGGAAATCATCTCCGATTCAGCAAACACTGCGCAGATGTTGCTTATCCTGACCTTGTTTTTGTGCGCCAGGGCCAGGGGGCCAAGCTCATCAAGCGGCACGGCAAAGGTTCTTGCTATCATTTCCAGAAACCTTCCTGTGCCTGCCGCGCATTTGTCGTTCATCACAAAGTTTTTCACCCGCCCGTCAGGCCCCAGTGCAATGAACTTGGAGTCCTGTCCGCCTATGTCTATAACCGAGCGCACAGCAGAGTCCAGGAAAAAAGCCCCCAGAGCATAGCAGGTAATTTCCGTTACAGCCAAATCCGCAAAGGGCACGGTTTTTCTGCCGTATCCTGTGGCAACGATCCGGCAAATCCTGTCCCTTTCCACTCCGGCAGTTGCAAGCACCTGCCCAAAAACGCTGGCTGCTGCTGCAAGAATGTTTCCCGCTGTGGGAGCCTTTGCAAGGGCAACAATGTTTGCCTGGCCATCCATCAAAACCATTTCGGTGCTTGTGGAGCCGGCATCTATTCCTGCAAAAAATTCCATTTTTCTCCCTGCAAAAAGGGGCCTGCCCTTATTAAATTTTTTCAGCAAAAATATAGCATATTGCCGCCCCAAAAACTCATTTGCAATATTTGGCAGATTGACTTTATGTGTCTGGTATCTATTTTTTATAAAATATGGGCAGTCTCCCAAAAAAACAAGGCCCAAAACCGGCAAGCTGCCGGGCGCAAGAACCCCCAATAAAGGAAGGTTTTTATGGACGCCATGCAATACTGCGACAAGGTCAACAGACAGCTAGTGGGTTTCAAGGCAGGGGTTTACGACATCCTTTTAAAGATGGATGGCCTGACTGAAGCGGAAAAATCTGTTTACACCGCCCCCATTAAGGATTTGAAGGGCATTATTGCAGAGCTGGAAGCAGGCCTTGCTGCCCTTAAAAACGCCTGCCCTGCTGACTGGTCCCCAGAAAAGGCAGCCATTGACACCCAAATGGAAGATTTGTCCGCGACCCTTTTGCAGCTTGCTGCAAAAATAAAGGTGAGCGTGCCGGACACCACCTCCTGGACCTGACCTGCCATGTATGATTGCCGGGCAAATAATATTGGGCCTTGTGCCATTGACTTGCCACGGTTTTGCTCAAACCCTTAAAAGGGCGGAAAGAAACATCAATGGACGAAAAAATACCAATGGGCATAAGCCGCTGTCTTTTAGGCGAGTCCGTGCGCTATGACGGCGGCCACAAGCATGATCCATATCTCACAAAGACCCTTTCCGGATATTTTGAATTTTTTCCGGTATGCCCGGAAGTGGAATGCGGCCTGCCAGTTCCAAGGGAGGCAATGCGTTTGGTGGGAGAGGTTGACAATCCCCGGCTGGTCACAATCAAAACAGGCATTGACCACACGGAGCGCATGAAAAGCTGGGCCAAAACCCGGTTGGACAGCCTTGACCAACAAAATCTCTGCGGCTTTATCTTCAAAAGCAAATCGCCAAGTTCGGGCATGGAGCGGGTAAAGGTTTACTCAAATTCGGGCCAGCCGGTCAACAACGGCGTGGGCATATTCGCCCGCCTTTTTATGGAGAGGTTTCCCCTTCTTCCTGTTGAAGAGGAAGGCAGGCTGCATGATCCGGTTTTGAGAGAAAACTTCATTGCCAGGGTTTTTGTTCTCAAAAATTATAGGCAAACCCTGAAAAAAGGGCTTTCAACAGGAAATCTGGTGGATTTTCACACCCGCCACAAAATGCTAATCCTCTCTCACAGTGAAACAGTTTACCGGGAAATGGGCCGTCTGGTTGCAAAAGCCAAAGCCCTTGAACCGGAGGCCCTGTACAACAATTACCTGGATCTTCTCACAAAGGCCCTGTCCCTAAAACCCACCGCAAAAAAACATTCAAATGTGCTGCTCCACATGGCTGGCCATCTCAAAAAACATTTAAACGCAGATGAAAAGCAGGAGCTTATAGGGCTGATTGATGACTATCGCAAAGGAATTCTGCCCCTTATTGTGCCAATAACGCTCATCAACCATTTTGTGCGCAAATTCGGCATTGCCTATCTGGCGGGCCAGACCTATCTTAACCCCCACCCGGCGGAACTGGGCTTGAGAAATCATGTCTGAAAAGCCTGCTGCATTTAAATCCTCCCATGCTTGCCCGCAGAAAAATCTCTGGCTGAAAGGCTTTTGAAATCAGAGCCTTGCAGTCAGGGCGCAAAACAGGGTAAAAATTTTTCTTTTCATGTCTTTGATTGACCAAACAAGGCTACAATGCTATAGAATGTGGCTGCCGCGCTCCTTAAAGGGCGCGGTGTTTTTTACTTGAAGCAACCGTATGTGAAATTATCGGGAGTTATAAGAAACAGCAATGCACAGAGGAAAAACCCTTTTCGAGAAAATTATGGCTGCACACGGGGTTGACCCCTGCCCGGAGCCAGGGCAGCCCCTTGCCATTCCCATTGATCAGACCCTCACCCAGGACGCAACCGGCACAATGGCTTACCTGGAGTTTGAAGCTTTGGGCCTGGACAGGGTAAGAACACAGCTTTCGGTCAGCTATGTTGACCACAACACCCTGCAGGCAGGGTTTGCCAATTTTGATGACCACATTTTTTTGCGCACCGTTGCAGCCCGCTATGGAGTGGTCTTTTCCTCCCCCGGCAACGGAATTGCCCATCAGGTACACCTGGAGCGTTTTGGAGCGCCGGGCCTCACGCTTTTGGGGTCTGACAGCCACACCTGCACGGGCGGAGGGCTTGGCATGGTGGCCATAGGCGCAGGCGGGCTGGATGTGGCAATGGCAATGGCCGGAGAGCCTTTTACCGTGCCCATGCCGGATATTGTGGGAGTGCGGCTCACCGGCGAACTGCCCCCCTGGTCTTCAGCCAAGGATGTAATTCTTGAGCTGCTGCGCCGGGAAACAGTGAAAGGCGGCGTGGGACGCGTTTTTGAATACACCGGCCCAGGAGTGAAAACCCTTTCCGTGCCCCAACGGGCAACAATAACAAACATGGGCGCAGAGCTTGGGGCAACCACAAGCCTTTTTCCAAGCGATGAAAATACCCTGGCCTTTTTAAAGGCCCAGGGAAGGCAGGATCTTTACAAGCCTTTGGGCGCAGATCCGGATACCACCTATGCCGGAAACATCGAAATAGATCTATCAGACATTGAACCCCTTGCAGCCTGCCCCCATATGCCCGATGAAGTCCGGCCCGTAAGGGAGCTTTCCGGGCTTACGGTCAACCAGGTTATCATAGGCTCATGCACCAATTCTTCCTTTGCAGATCTGGCTACAGTGGCCGCCATGCTGGATGGCCGGACAGTGCATCCTGAAACCAGCCTTGTAATAGCCCCCGGGTCCAGGCAGGTGCTGGCCATGCTGGCCAGTTCAGGATACCTGGAAAAGCTAATCCATTCCGGTGCAAGAATTCTGGAATGTGTGTGCGGACCCTGCATTGGTGCAGGCCAGGCACCTCCATCCGCAGGCATCACCGTGCGAACCTTCAACCGCAACTTTAAGGGGCGCTCCGGCACGGCGGATGCAGGCATTTACCTTACAAGCCCTCAAACTGCTGCTGCCTGTGCCATTTTCGGGTGTTTTGCCGATCCGCAACAACTTGGCGAGCCGCCTGTTATAACCATTCCCAAAACCTTTCCTGTGGTAGATGAGGCAATTATCCATCCGCCGGAGGATTCTTCTTCTGTCCAGGTTGTGCGCGGCCCCAACATAAAGCCCCTGCCCAAGGCCAATCCCGTGGGGGAAGAACTTTCCGGCCCCGTGCTCATAGCCTTGGGGGACAACATAACAACCGATGACATTCTGCCTGCCGGAACCCACATTCTCCAATATCGCTCAAACATTCCTGCCATTGCCCAGTACCTCTTTTCCCAACTGGACCCGGAGTTTGCCAAAAGAGCGCAAAAAGCCGGGCAGGGATTTATTGTTGCAGGCGAGAACTATGGCCAGGGTTCAAGCCGCGAGCACGCGGCAATCTCTCCCATGTATTTCGGGGTGCGGGCTGTTTTGGCCCTCTCCTTTGCCCGCATCCACAGGGCCAATCTGATCAACTTTGGAATTGTCCCTTTAATCCTTACAGAACGAAAACAGCTTGAAGGCATTTTGCAGGGCGATATTCTTGCTCTGGAAAAGGCAGGAGAAAAAATTTATAACCAGCAGTCTTTTGTGATAAAAAACAAAAGCAGGGACAACAGCGTCATAAATGTCCGTCTTGATCTCAACGACAAAGAGCGCCAAGTTGTGGCAGCAGGTGGAAAGCTTAACTGGTACAGGCAAAACAGGGCTTAACTGGAAAGCGAGGACACACAATGCTCAGTCTTATGCGTAAACATGCTGGCTCCTGGATGCTCAAGGCTGTTCTTGGTCTTATAGCGCTTACCTTTGTTTTCTGGGGAGTGGGTGCGGGCTTCAAGGATGATACGGGTGTTGTGGCCACCGTCAACGGCGACCGCATAACAAGGGGCCAGTTTGATCAGGTTCACCGCCTGCTGCGTGAAAATTATCGCCGTCAGGCCCAGGAAACCGGCAATGAAGATCTTGTTGCCTCTTTGAATCTGCCCAAAATGGCTGTGGATCAGCTCATTGAATCCCTTTTGTGGACCCAGAAGGCCCAAAAACTGGGAATGCAGGTGCCTGAAAGCGAGTTGGTCCGCATAATAGCGTCCGACCCCATGTTTTCGACCTGGGGCCGTTTCAGCGAAGCCCGCTACGAGCAGGTTCTTCGCCATTACGGCTATTCAAGGGCAGAATTTGAGCAGGCCACCCGCGATTCTTTACTTGCCGCCAAAGTTCAAAAACTTGTGGCTGCCTCAATAAGCGTTTCACACGATGAGGCCCTGGCATGGCACCTTTGGACGAACCGCAGAGTGAGCGTTGATTTTGTTGCCTTTGACCCTGCACTCTATCAGGACATTGCCGTGGATGATCAACAAGTTGCGGAATACTTTGGAGCAAATGAGCAGAGTTATCTCACAGATCCTGCCGTCCGCGTGGAATACCTGTTTTTCAATCCGGAGAATTTTGCCAATCAGGTTAAGGTTACGGACCAGCAGATAGAGCGCTATTACCAGATGGAAATTGCCAGGTTTGATGTGCCAAAAACCGTGGAGGCAAGGCATATCCTTCTTAATGTTGATGAAGCGGCTGACGAGCAGATTGAAGAGCAAATCCGCCAGCAGGCCCTGGCCCTGGCCCAAAGCGCAAGGGATGGCGGAGACTTTGCAGAGATGGCGAAGGAGCATTCCCAGTGTCCAACTGCACCGCAGGGCGGATATTTGGGAGAGTTTGAGCGCGACAGCATGGTCAAACCGTTTTCCGATGCAGCCTTTTCCATGGAAGCAGGCGAAATATCCGACCCCGTGAGAACCCTTTTTGGCTGGCATATAATAAAGGTTGAGAATGTAAACGAGGCCCGCACCAAACCCCTTGATGAGGTGCGCGGAACAATACGCGCCACACTTGCAAAGCGCCAAGCCCAGGAAATAGCCTATGAGGCAGCCATCCGTTCTGTTGATGTCAGCCTGGGCGTCTGGTCAATGGGGGAAACAGCAAAAATCCTGGGGCTGGAAACCAGCAATACAGGTTTTTTTGCTGCAAACAGCCCCTTGCCGTCAATTCCAAGCTTTGAGGCGTTTTCAAAAACAGCCTTTGATTTGAGGGAGCAGGCCTTTTCCCGCATAGTGGAAACGCCCGAAGGATATTACTTCATGCAGGTTCTGGAAAGAAGGCCTTCGGTAATTCCCGAATTTGAGGAAGTAAAGGAGCGGGTCCGCGCAGACCTCATCGCAAAAAAGAGGCTCGAAATGGCTGCTCAGCAAGCCCAGGCCTTTGCCGAAGCCCTTAAAAGCGGCGCAAGCATGGAAGAGCTGGCTGTGCAATACGGCCTGGGGATAAAAAATACCGGCCTTTTTGAAAGAAACAGGCCAATACCGGAAATCGGGTTTGAGCCAAAAGTCTCCCTTGCAGCGTTTTCCTTGAGTGAGCAAGCCCCCTTTACGCCGGAAGCTGTTGAGGGCAATGACTTTTTCTTCGTGATGCGGCTGTCTGGCCAGTCATTCCCCGATATTGAGAGTTTTGAGCAGGAAAAGGATATGATTGTGGCCCAGCTTCTGGAGATAAAGCGCCGCGAGCAGATTGAATCTTTGGGAGAACAGCTCCGCGCCCAGGCCGACATTGTCATGGAATCAAGATACAGTTTCTGATATACTGTCTGGGTAAGGGAAAAAGGTGCTTTTCGGCAAACAACCTGTCAGATAACTCAAGGCAAGGCTCATGGATAAAAAGGATGCCTCCAAGTATAACACAAGGGAGCACACCCGCATAAATGTTGTGCCCATTGTAACAAAAAAATGCCCTTACTGCTCCAACACGCTGTCTCTTTCCGAGACAGTTTGCCCAAGCTGCAAAAACAAAGTGGGCGAACCTGATAAGGAAGGTGTGGCCAAGATTCCCGGCACCTGGAAAAAGTATGTGAGCGCGCTTTTGGCCCTTACCATTCTTGTCCTTTATCTGATTTACGGAAGGGATGTAATAGCTTACATAAAAAGTATGTTTTTTTGACCAATCGTCAAAAGGGCGATGCAGGGAGTTATTCCCGCAAACAGATCCATGAGCCGGAGCATACCCTGGAAGTGCAACTGCCCTTTTTGCAGGAGGTGCTTGGCGATTTTGACATCATCCCCATTCTCTGCGGTTAGGCTAAACCTTTCATTCTTGCAAATATGTTTCTGCCCTATGTTGACAAGAGCGTACTCGTTCTTGCCAGCAAGGATCTGTCCCACTATCACAGTTACGCCAAAGCCCTGGATGAAATCTGCCGTAAGGCTGCGAAGGAAACCCTCATGCACATTGCCAGGCCCTTAATTGGAAGGGAAAACTTGTTGACTGTCGCAATTTCGCAGATATTGCAGGTCTCATGCCGGAAGTGGTTGGATATGCGGCAGCGGCCTTTGTAAAAACCAATGGAGAGCAGACCATGAAACAGTCCCAGACACCTGATGCAGACAAGGCTTATTTGCTCCAACTTGCCAGAAGGGCCATCACTTCAAGGCTTGAAACCGGAGTTGTTCCGCAGCATCCTGATGCACCTTCCGACTTTGTAACCCAGAACAGGGGCTGCTTTGTCACCCTTAACAAAAATGGGCAGCTTCGCGGCTGCATTGGCAACATTGAGCCAATGCAAAGACTTGCAGACTGCGTGGCGGACAATGCCGTGAATGCGGCCTTCCGGGACCCGCGCTTTCCCCAGCTTACTGCCGCCGAGCTAAAAGAGGTGGATATTGAGATCAGCGTGCTTACTGTTCCCAAGCCTTTAGAATATGACGGGCCCAGAGACCTGTTAACAAAGCTCAAACCCGGCGTGCATGGCGTGATTTTAACCAATGGCCGCCATCGCTCGACCTTTCTGCCCCAGGTCTGGGAGCAGCTTGAAAACCCGGAGATGTTTCTCATTCGCCTTTGCCAGAAGGCAGGCCTTACCGCCAACTGCTGGCAGGACCCGGACACAAAAATAGATGTTTACGAGGCCGAGCATTTTGCAGAGCACGAGCTAAATCCCTAAAGGGGATTCAGCAGAGTTTTTACGCCTAAAGCCTGCAAAGCCTGCCTGAATCCACGGCAGATAAAAAGCGTGAAGGGTTGTGGAGGAACTCGCCTGCAATGGGATCAAAAACATCGGTGGGGTATGTGAAATAAAGGCGTTTTTTTGCGCGGGTGGAGGCCACATACATCAGGCGCAACTCCTCCTCCAGGGCTTCATCGCGCCTTGCAATTGCGTGCTGGGATGGAAACCTGCCATCTAAAGCCCATATTACAAAAACCGTGTCCCATTCCAGCCCCTTTGCCGAGTGTACTGTGGAAAGAACCAGCCGGTCATTGGCCGAAGAAAGGGAAAGGGCCTGCTCCTGGCCGCTGGTGTTGGGCGGCTCAAGGGTCACATCCGCCAGAAAACGCTCCAGGCTGTCGTAGCGCTCCATCATAAAGACAAGCTGCTCCAGGTCCCGCATCCTTTTGGGCCAGTTGTCGAACTGCTCCTTTAAAAAAGGCTCGTAATATTCAACAACAGCCTTGCCAAGGTTGGAAACCATAGGCGAAGCCGGGCTTATGCTTTTAAGCAGGCTTTTTAATCTCTCCCAGCCCTCCTCCCATGCAGCCCCGGGTTTTATGGAATTCAAATCCGCCCCCAAATCGCAAATCTTGTGGACTGTTTTTTGAGCGGTTTTCGGCCCCACCCCATTGAGCAGGGCCAGAATGCGAAGCCATGAAAGGCGGTCACTAGGCCATGCAAGAGCGCGCAGATGGGCCAGAACATCCTTTATGTGAGCTGACTCCATGAACTTGAAACCGCCCATTTTTATATAGGGCATGCGGGCCTTTGCCAGCTCCACCTCCAGATCAAAGGAGTGAAATCCCGCCCTGAACAGCACGGCTATTTCACAGAGGGGTATGCCCCTGGCAGTCAGCTCCCTTATGGTGTCCACAACAAAAACTGACTGGGATTTTTCATCGCTGCACCTCAAAAGATAAGGGGCCTGCCCCCCCTGGTCCTTTGTGAAAAGGGTTTTGGAATACTTGCGCCTTGCCTGGGCCACAAGCTGGTTTGTCATGGCAAGTATGGGCTGGGTGCTGCGGTAGTTCTGCTCAAGGCGGATTATTTTTGTTCCCGGAAAAACTTCTGGAAAACGCATGATGTTTTCAAAGTTGGCTCCCCTAAAGGCATAGATGCTCTGGCAGTCATCCCCCACGGCCATTACATTGGCATGATCTTTCCCAAGCATTTTAAGAATGTCCGCCTGAACCGTGTTCGTGTCCTGGTACTCATCCACCATTATGTATTCATAGCGCGAGGCCACAGCCTGACGGGTCTGCTCGTCAACAGCCAGAAGCGCCCGCGTGTGCAGAAGCAGATCGTCAAAATCCATGAGGTTTTCCGTCTGCTTTCTGACTGTGTAGGCATGGTAAATCTCGGTCAAGGCAGAGGCATGGGATAAAAACTGGGAATATTCATCTGCAAGAATGGCCTCAACAGAGGCCCCCTTGTTGGCGCAGGCCGAAAAAATGCTTGCTATGGTCTGTTTTCTTGGAAAGCCCTTTACGGGCTTGACTGGCATAATCTCCTTGCGGATGTTTTCCACAAGGGATTCGCAGTCAGAGCGGTCCAGAATAAGGAACCTGGGCGAAAACCCCAGCCGCCCGGCAAAGCGCCGTAAAACCTGATGAGAAAAGGAGTGGAATGTACCCCCTGCCACATCATCACAGCGGTTGTCCAGAAGCAGGGCAGCCCGGCGCAGCATCTCCTCTGCCGCCCTGCGGGTGAAGGTGAGCAGCAGAATGCTGTCGGGCCTCACCCCGGACTCCACAAGATAAGCCACCCTGTAAGTCAGGGTCCGGGTTTTGCCGGATCCGGCTCCTGCAATTACAAGCACCGGCCCGCTGGTGGTGGCCACAGCCTCATACTGGGCCGGGTTGAGGTCATTTTGGTAATCAATTATCTTCACGCAATATGGGGCTTTCGGGGTTCGCAAAAAGTTTAATGGCAGCCGGTCCGTAAGCAACAGACAAGGCCTTTAATAGTTGGAGCAATCTGCGGCAAAGGAGGCAAAATCCTTTTGGTTAAGAAACCGGGAGATAAGTCTGTTCAGTTCTTCAGCCGTATCTATTGAATAATTGCCGTTCTGGTTAGGCCCGTATTTTTTTTTGGAGCAGGCCACCACGGACTGCAACACAGAGGCCGGAATTTCGATTCGTGCATGAATGGAAAGGTGATCGCTCATAGATTGTTCCCCAAAGCAAAATAGTTGCAGGAAATTTTACCTCTTGGCATTTTGCCAAAAGTGCTTGCAGGCAATTGGGACGGGCCGTGCGCCCCATGCAACAGGCAAAAAGGCAGGTTTTTTTGACGGTTAAGCAGGGCCGGGCCTTGCCTTTGGAAGGGATAGTATGTAAAGCAAAGGGGGCTGTCAAGGCGGGCCGCGCCGCAGTTTTTTATGGCAGGCCCCAACCCCCTCCAACAGCCCGGAAAGGGAAAGTTTTTTATGCGACTTGTTCTCCGCAGGCTTACCGAAACGCTTGCTTTTTTCAAGGCTTATGCGCTGTCCATCATTTTGCTGCATTTGATGCTGGGCCTGCCGCTGGTGCTTTTCTACACATGGTGGACAGGCAGGCCGACTGGCGGGGAGGAGGTTCAAACCCTTGAGCTGACGCCCTTTCTGGCCAATCTTTTTTATGAGCCGATTTATCAGGCAGCCCTTATTCTTTTCATTCATCGCAAGATAACTGACAAGCCTTTTCCGGCAACTCTCTGGCTTGGATCCAGCCTTATGGCCTATCCCCGCCTTCTGGCTATTAACATTTCCCGGCAGTTGCCTGTTTTTGTGCTGGCCATAATGTTTCTTGTGGTTGTAAGCCCTTTAATTGCAACCCTTAACCCTCAAAGCCCGACAGCATTGCCGGCTACTCTTATCATTCTTGGCGGAGGCGTTCTTGTGGGTGTCATGGCCCTGTTCATTACAGTCCGCTTGTGCCTGGCCCAATTCTATTGCATTGCAGATGGACTTCCCATTGTTGCAAGCCTGCAAAAAAGCTGGCGCAACACAGCCCCATTAGCAGGCCAGATAATTGCCTGCGTGATTTTTCTTTTTCTGGGTATATTTTTTCTTCTTCAGGCCATTGGAGCCGTTCTGGCGGCAATCGGTATTTCAGGAGCTGTGCCGGGCTTTATTACAATGATTTTTTATCTTATTATTTCATCGCTTTTTACCATAACCTATTACCGTTTTTACACCCTGGCCGCACCTGTTGCCCCCCAAGGGCAGGAGCAAGATGACAAGCAAACAGGAGAGGATTCCGATGCCCGCTGACGACTGGAAAGAGCAATACGCCAAGGTTCTCTTGTGGGGGCTTTACACGGCCCGTTCAGGCCGGTTCAAAAAGGGTGACATCATTCTTGTCCGTTACAGCAGGCCAGGCATTGAAATGGCCGAGCAGCTTCAAAAGGAGATTCTTGCCCTTGGAATGAACCCTGTGCTTCGCATGACAGGCACATCCATTATGGAGCGCCAGTTTTTTGAACTCGCAGACAACAGCCAGATAGACTTCAATGCGCCCGGCGAAAAGGAGTTTTATGAGCGCTTGAACGGCTCCATCTATCTTTTGTCCCCGGAATCCCTCACCCATCTTTCCCACATTGATCCGGATCGCATTGCCCGCAGCGCCATTGCCAGAAAGATTTTTCGGGAAATACTTGACCGCCGCGAGGAAAAAGGCCTTTTTGGATGGACTTTGGGCATTGTTCCCACGCCGGAGCTTGCCATCCATGCAAAAATGAGGCTTTCCACCTACACGGCCCAATGGAAAAAGGCCTGCTTTTTGGACGACGACGACCCTGTGGCCCGCTGGAAGGAGATTTTCAAAAAAGCCAGGGCAGTAAAGGACTGGTTGAACAGCCTCAATATTGAATCGCTCAATATCCTCTCCGCAAACACCGATTTGACAGTCTTTCCCGGCAAACAGCGCCGCTGGATAGGCATTTCAGGCCACAACATACCAAGCTTTGAGATTTTTCTATCCCCTGATTACAGGAAAACAAGCGGGGTTTATTTTGCGGATCAGCCGTCCTATCGTAACGGGCATTTTGTTGAGGGAGTTCGCCTTGTTTTTGAAAACGGCTCGGTAAAGGAAGTGGACGCCAAATCCGGCAAGGAGTTTGTGGAAAAACAGGCTGCCATGGATGAGGGCGCTTCGCGGCTTGGTGAGTTTTCTCTTACAGACAAGCGGTTTTCCCGTATTTCCCGATTTATGGCAAACACCCTTTTTGACGAGAACTACGGCGGCAGCAACGGCAACTGCCATATAGCACTTGGCTCCAGCTATTCAGACACCTTTGCCGGAGATGTGAAAACTCTTACGCCCAAAAAAAAGGCAGCTTTGGGCTTTAATGATTCCGCCCTGCACTGGGATCTGGTGAACACGGAAAAAAAGAAGGTGACAGCCTTCCTTACTGACGGAACCCGACAGGTCATCTATGAAAACGGCTGCTTTACAGGCCCATAAAAGAAGATGAGCATTGCCTACTGGGAAGTGGCAGTGGCTGCGGCCCTGCCCCAAACCCTCACCTACAAGGCTCCGCAGGGCCTGGCCCATCTTCTTGTGCCGGGCCTGCGGGTGCTTGTTCCTCTGGGGCGGCGGCTTGTTACCGGCTATCTTCTGGAAAAAGCCCAGCCTCCCCAGGGCTTTTCCGCACGCGACATTCAGGGCATCCTTGATCCAGCACCCCTTTTTCCCGAATCGCTCATCGCCTTTTTCCGCTGGATTGCCGACTATTATTTCTATCCACTTGGCCAGGTCATAAAAGAGGCCCTGCCTTCCGGCATAAACAACCCCGAAGAGATCCAATGCGCCATCACAGATGAAGGGCGCAGGCATATCAATGACGGCAAAGTGCGAACCCTTGCCCAGCGGGCGGTGTTAAAGGAGCTTGCAGAAAACGGCCCTGCCCTGCAAAAGGATTTATGCAAAAAGCTTGGCCCTGCTGCTTCCAAAAACAGCCTTGCAGCCCTTGAGAAAAGCGGCTGGATAAACAGAGACCCCATTGCGCTTCCCGGAAAGGTGAGGCCGCACATTGAAACCTTTGTCATCCCGCAAAAGGAATTTTCATCTGCCCCTGCCCGCATGAAGGGCCGTCACAAAATCCTTGCCCTGTTAAACGAGCAGGGAGCCATGACGGATCTGGAGCTTAAGAAACAGATACCATCTGCCAAAAAATGGCTCCCCGTGATGAAAGATGAGGGGGAGGTTGTTTTTGAGGAAAGGCAGGTCTGCCGCAACCCTTTTGGCGATGTGTTTTTTGCAGACAGCCCGCCGGAAAAACTTTTTTTGGAGCAGCAAAAGGCCCTGGATGCAGTTGAAGCCGCCCTGGACAAAGGAGCTTTTGAAACCTTTTTGCTGCATGGGGTGACCGGCAGCGGCAAAACCGAGGTTTATCTTCAGGCTGTTGAAAGGGTTCTCAAAAAAGGCGGCAATGCCCTTATCCTTGTTCCTGAAATTGCCCTCATCACCCAGATGGAGCAGCGGGTTCGCGCCCGTTTCGGCGACAAGGCGGCGGTTCTCCATTCCGGCCTGACTCCAGGAGAGCGCCTTGACCAGTGGATGCGCATTCACAAGGGCGAGGCTCCGGTCACTGTAGGCGCACGCTCCGGCATTTTTGCGCCCTACCAAAGCCTATCGCTCATTGTGGTGGATGAGGAGCATGATGAATCTTACAAGCAGGACGGCCACCTGCGCTACAATGCCAGGGATCTTGCCATTCTGC
>JAGVAW010000322.1 GCA_020060085.1 Desulfobacterales bacterium | reverse complement strand
TCCCTGGTCCAGCACCGCTATATAATCTGAAACCTCCATTGTAAGGCTCATGTCATGCTCCACCAGAAGCAGGGTTACCCCCCTTTGGCGAATCTGGTCCAAAAGCTCTCCAAGCTGCCTTGTTTCAATGGCGTTAAGCCCTGCGGCAGGCTCATCCAGCAATAAAAGCTTTGGTTCGCTGGCAAGAGCCCTTGCAATCTCCACAAGCCGCTGCCAGCCAAAAGGAAGATCTCCGGCAGGCTTTTTGGCAACATGGGCCAAGCCAACAAAATCCAGCAGTTCCAGGCAATATTCGTGGGCAAGGCGATCTTCTTCCCTGTGGCGCGGCAAACGGGCAACAGCCCCGAAAAACCCGCATTTTGTGCGGACATGGCGGCCCACCAGCACATTTTCCAGCACAGTCATGCCGGAAAAAAGCTCCACATTCTGGAAGGTACGAGCAATACCCTTTGCCACGCGCTCGTGAACAGGGCTTTTGCCCAAGTCTTCGCCGTCAAATAAAATGGAGCCGCCATCTTTGGAATAAACGCCGGTGATGATATTAAATAGCGTGGTTTTGCCCGCACCGTTGGGGCCAATAAGCCCGGTGATGCTTTCCGCCTCCACAACAAAGCTCACATCACGGGCTGCCTGCACGCCGCCAAAGGTCTTGCTGATGCCCTCAAGCGCCAAAAGAGGCCGGGCTGTTTCATCTGTTTTTGGCGCGCTCATAGAGTTTCACCAGATTCCTAAAAAGGCCTTCCGGAAAAAATATCATCACTAGCATGAGTATAAGCCCATAGACAATCATCTCGTATTCCGCAAAAATGTGCAGGAAATCGGGCAGAAGAGTAAGGAGCGATGCCCCAAGCAGTGATCCCCAGATACTTGCCATGCCTCCGATGACAACCATTGCAACCAGTTTTACGGAAGCAAGGAAATTGAATGTGCTGGGGCTGATGAAGGTTATCATGTGCGCATAAAGAAAGCCCGCAAGGGCTGCAAGCACTGCTGCAAAAACAAAGATGGCAAGCTTTGCCGATGCCGTGTTGACACCCACTGCGGCTGCAGCCCGCTCCGAATAATGAATGGCCCGCAAAGCCCGTCCCATGCGCGAGTTGACTATGCGC
The DNA here is from genome assembly GCA_020060085.1 of Desulfobacterales bacterium. GTDB lineage: Bacteria > Desulfobacterota > Desulfobacteria > Desulfobacterales > Desulfatibacillaceae > JAGVAW01. The sequence goes on along the minus strand of JAGVAW010000322.1, from coordinate 8,524 downwards.
TCGCAGATGAAGAAAGCAACTATCACGCATCCCCACACCAGAAAAAGGGCGTTGGCCCCATGGGAAAGGTTGATTGAGCCTATGGTAAGCTCCGGCAGGCCCGGCAAACCCGAAGGCCCGCCAGTGAATTTTCGAAACTCGCGAAAAAGGATGTTTACTATCATGCCAAAGCCCAGCGTGCCCATTGCCAGGTAGTAACCCGTAAGACGCAGTGTGGGAAGCCCCACAATATAGGCCACGGCCCCGGCTGCGAACAGGGCACAGGGGAGGGTGATCCAGGGGGACCAGCCAAGATGCACGGTCAACATACCAGAGACATAGGCCCCAAGGCCATAAAAAGCGGCGTGCCCAAGGGATATCTGACCTGCATAACCCATAAGCATATTAAGGCCAACGGCCAGAAGGGTGTTAAGGCCCACAAAGGTGGCAAGCTGAAGGTAGTAGGTGCTTTTTTCAAGCAGGCCGTAGGCTGCCACAGCCCCTATAAAAATACCGTAAACCAGTATGTTTCTCAAAATCGGTTTCATATTGCCGGGCGCAAGGCCCTGTTGCCTGTTTGTGGCGTATTTGTTAAAAGCGCGCAATGGCCTTACCGCCAAGAATGCCCGTGGGCCGCACATACAAGATGAGAAGCAGCAACAGAAAAGCCACAGCGTCCTTCATGCTGCTCGAAACATAGCCCACGGCCATTGCCTCGGCTATTCCGAGGGCAAATCCGCCCACAACAGCGCCCCATGAGTTGCCAAGCCCTCCGAGCATGGCCGCGCAAAAGCCTTTAAGTCCCAGTATTGCCCCCATCTCGTATTCGTTCATTGTTATGGGAGCTATGATTACCCCTGCCATTCCCCCAAGGGCTGCTGAAACAGCAAAGGCCAAAAGAGTCATCTTCTGGGTGGCTATTCCCAGAAGCGAAGCGGCCCTCTTGTTGATGGCGCAGGCGCTCATGGCCTTGCCCGTAAGGGTGCGGGAATAAAAAAAGTGCATGGCCAGAACTGTTACCAGCACAATGCATAGAATCCACACGCTCTGGGCAAGAAGATAGGCCCCGCCTATTTCAAGGGGCGGCATTTTGGAAAAGGGCGGTGCGCCCTTGGCCGTCTTTCCCCAGATGATCATGGCCACGCCCCGCAGGAATATGCCGGCTCCCACGGTTATGATGACAAGCACTATGGGGTCTGGCTTTTTGACAGTGCGGATGGCCAGCCGCTCAAAAACAATGCCCAAAATGCCGGTTGCCAGAACCGCAAGCACAAAGGCCAGAGGAAGGGGCAGGCCCATGACCGGCCACAGGGTCACCAGAATAAGCGCGCCTATCATCACAAACTCACCCTGGGCAAAGTTTATGAGGTCTGTTGCCGCAAAGAGCATGGAAAAGCCAAGAGCAATGATGGCATAAATTGCCCCGTTGGTAAGCCCGGAAAAAAGGTATTGGTAGAACTCTGGCATGGTCTCTTTTTTGTATGGTTTTTTGACAAACAGCCGGACGCTTTTTGGGCATCCGGCTGTTTGTGGTTACCCTGCTGCGCTGCAAATGTAAAGGCTTTATGCCTTTTTTTGCCTGCTACTGGGCCAACTCCCAGGCTCCGTTCTTTATGCGCACCATTATAAATGCATCTGCGCCAAGTCCGTTATGATCTTCATCTGAAAAGTTGAAGGTACCCGAAACAGCCACGACATTGGACAGATTTTCCAGGTTGTCGCGGAGCTTTGCCTTGTCGCCGCCGGTGCCGGGCAGCGCCCTTGCGAGAAGCTCCATTGCATCCCAGGCATAGCCGCCGAAGCCGGAAACAGGCTCATTGAAGCGGGCCTGGTATTTCTCGGTGTAATTCTGAAGCACAGCCTTCTGGGGATCTTCATCGGAAAGCAGCCCTGTGACCAGAATTTTGCCAGTGGGGAAGAGAATGTCTTCGGCAGCTTCTCCTGCAAGCTCGATAAATTTTTTGGAGGCCACGCCGTGGCTCATGAAAAGCGGCATGGGAAGTTGTAGCTGCTTTGCATTCCTGGCCACCACAGCCGGAGAAGGACCAACTCCCCAGCAGATGACTGCATCGGGTCTCTGGGCACGAATCTTGGTGAGTTGGGCTGTCATGTCCGTATCAGAGGCGGAAAAACTCTCGTCTGCAATCACGCTTATCTCAAAGTTTGCGGCCTGTTTGACAAGCTGCTCGTGCCCGCTCTGGCCGAAACCGTCATCCACGCACAAAAGCCCCACACTTTTAATGCCCTTTTCCTGCATATAGATGTAGATGCTTTCAACAGCATGAATATCGCTTTGGGCTGTCTTGAAGACAAAGGGCTTTACCGGAATGACGATGCCATTGCCCGCAGCGCAGGAAATAAGGGGAATCTGCGCCCTTTCCACATCCGGAATGATTGCCATTGAGGTGGGGGTGAGGCTGGGCCCCACAATCGCCACAACATTGTCGCGCTCAATGAGCCGCTTGGCATGGAGAACAGCCTTGGAGGGGTCACCCTCGTCATCGTAAATAACGGCCTCCACCATACCGCCCTCTATGCCGCCGGCTGCATTGATTTCCGACACAGCCATTTCCATGCTCTTCTTTTCCGGATCGCCCAGGTAGGACGCTCCTCCGGTTATGGAAAAGATACCGCCGATCTTTATCATCTGGGGTGCAGCCGGTTCAGCCTTTGCAACCGGAGCAGCCTTGGGAGCCTCGACAACAGGCTCCGCCTTCTTTTCTTCTCCGCAGCCAGGCATTATTGCCAGAGCCAGCAAAGCGGCCATAATTAAGATGATGCCTTTCTTGCCCATTTTTTCCTCCCCTTGGTTGTTGTGTTGCCCGATTTTGCGGCGTTGCTTCCATGCCGTTTCCGCATCTGGGGCGCAAAATCTGCCTACATTGTGTAAAGCGTTTCTCCATCAATGACTGCAAAGCCCTTTTCCAAAAGGGCGCTCACAGCTGCATCCGTGTCATCAAAGCGGAAGATCATCAGCGCATTGTTTTTGGTGGGGGTCACAAATGCATACATATATTCAACATTTATCCCCCTGCCGTTCAGATACTCCAACAACTCGTGAAGCCCGCCGGGGCGATCCGGCACCTCCACAGCGGCCACCTGGGTCTTGCGCACCGTGAAGCCTGCATTCTTGAGAGCATCAACAGCCGCATCGTTGTTGTTCACAATAAGGCGCAGTATGCCAAAGTCCGATGTGTCTGCCAGAGACAATGCCCGGATGTTGACACCTGACTGAGACAGCACATTTGTCACCTCTGCAAGACGGCCTGCCTTGTTTTCCAGAAAAACCGAAATCTGCTGGGCGTGCATTGCAATACCCCCTTTTATGAGGCGCTTGAATTCCTTATTTATACAGATAGTTCAGCCTGGCCTAAAGTTTTCTCTTGTCCACAACCCGCACAGCCTTGCCCTCGCTTCTGGCAATGGTCTTTGGCTCCACAAGCTTGACCTTTGCGGATACGGCAAGGGTCTCCTTTATGTTGTGGGAAATCTCGCGCTCAAGGTTCTGAAGATCGCGTATCTCATCCGAAAAGGCCTTTTCGCCAACTTCCACCAGCACGGTAAGGGTGTCCAGGGTGCCTTCCCGCTCCACAACAAGCTGGTAATGCGGCTCCACCTGATCCATGTCCATGAGCACAGCCTCTATCTGGGAGGGGAAAACATTCACGCCCCGGATGATGAGCATATCGTCTGTGCGGCCCTGGACCCTTTTCATGCGAGCCATTGTGCGGCCGCAGATACATGGCTCGTAAGAAAGGGAGGTTATGTCCCTTGTGCGGTAGCGGATTATGGGGAAGGCCTCCTTGGTAAGGCTTGTAAAAACAAGCTCGCCGGTTGAGCCGGGGGGAAGGATCTCGCCGGTTTCGGGATTGATTATTTCCGGTATGAAATGATCCTCAAAAATGTGCAGGCCGTTCTTTGCCTCAAGGCATTCCATGGCAACGCCAGGGCCTATGACCTCGGAAATTCCGTAGATGTCAAGGGCAGAGAGATAGAGTTTCCTTTCAATTTCAAGGCGCATATTCTCCGACCAGGGCTCTGCCCCAAAAATGCCGGACTTGAAAAGCAGGTTTTCAAAATCAACGCCCATTTCTTCGGCAGCTTCTGCCAGATGCAGGGCATAGCTGGGTGTGCAGGTAAGGATGGAGGGCTTGAAATCGCGCATGATGATTATCTGGCGCTTGGTGTTGCCGCCGGAAATGGGAATAACCGAGGCGCCAAGCTTCTCTGCACCGTAGTGAACACCCAAACCGCCGGTGAAAAGCCCATAGCCGTAAGCATTGTGGATTATGTCGTCAGGGGTTGCCCCCCCTGCCGCCAGAGAGCGGGCCATCAGTTCGGCCCAGGTATCCACATCCCGGCGGGTGTAGCCCACCACAGTGGGCTGGCCAGTCGTGCCAGAGCTTGCATGAATGCGGACCACATTTTCCATGGGCACGGCAAACATTCCAAAAGGATAATTGTCCCGCAGATCCTTCTTGGTGGTAAAAGGCAGCTTTGTTATGTCTGCAAGGCTCTTGATGTCTGCGGGCTTGACGCCGGCCTCATCAAAAGCTTTCCGGTAAAAGGGCACCGTGGCATAAACTCGCCCCACAACCTCCTTCAGCCGCCGCAGTTGGATTGCTTCAAGGGCTTCCCTGGGCAGGGTTTCAAACTCCATGTTAAAAATCATTGCCAATCTCCTCGTTTACAAATCCCCCGAAGGTTGCAAGAACTACAAGTATTTGTAATTAAAAAGAAAAAGCCGCGGGTGGCAACCCACGGCTTTTAAGACGGAAAAAACCATGGGTCTGCCTGTTTCGTCCACCCATGGTCATTTGCGGCGTTTTATAGCAGGCTTATTGCCAGGCCTTTTTGCCACAGGTGGACTTTGGAAAGCTAAAGGGAAACCACCCAAAGCAGGCATACTGTATCATGTTTTTATTCCTGATTGATTAAATCATCCCGAATTTGCACAATAAAGTAGCAGACTGCTTAACAAGATGCATAACCCCTGTCAACAAAAAAAACCTCCTGGCGGCTCCAGGAAAACGATAGCTGCGTTAAGCGGGGGTGCGCCGGGAGCTCAATGTACTATCACAATGTACTATCAGTACACCTCGTCCCGGCACCCCCCCGCAAGCCTTGCTCTCGTCTCCCTGGAGCCGCCAGGATTGTGAAAAAGATACGGCGTTGCTCGGCGCATCGGACTTTTAGTCTCGTACTTAATGTACACTCCCTAATTTCTCGCTCGTGCGCTTTTTGTATTAGGGCGCTCCCAGGTGGGCGTCTGCTGTGTTGCGCTTCTCCGTGCAAGGAGCTCGATGTACTTAAAGTACACCTTCGTCCTTGCCCAGCTCGCGCGCCTTTTGTATTAGGGCGCTCCCAGGAAAACGATAGCTGCGTTGCACTTCGCCGTGCAGGGGACTCGACATACTTGGAGTATGCCTTCGCCCCTGCCCGGCTCGTGCGCCTTGCTCTCCTTTCCCTGGAACCGCCCCGTACGCTGGTGGTCAAAGAAAAACAAAACCACGGCAAAGCGCGACAAAACATACGCCGCACCCGGAACCGCCCCGTTAGTTTGTGGTTTTCTTTTTTCCAAATGCTTATGGCCCTGCGTGAGAAAGGCCTTTTGTTGCACTCAAGGGCAAAAGCGTTGTAGGCTTAAGACAGGACAAAAAAAGGCCCAGGGCGCTTTGGCATCCACAGGCAAAAGGCTTGTTTAGGCCCATGATGATCCATCCCCTGAAATTGAGAGACAGCCAAAACCCAAGAGGCGATGGCTTTGGCCCTAAAAGCCGTTCTTTGCGCAGGTTCCTTGAAGTTATCAGGAAAGATGGCATTTTCTGCGCTCATTGCTTTAACCTTGTTACCTTCAAGCATGAGCGCATCCAAAGAAAAGGCTCCCATGTCCACACTTTTGCCAACCCGGCTGGCCATGTGTTTGAAATAGGCTGTTTCGGTCAGGCGCGGGGCTGTATTGAGCAAGGGCCTGTATGCAATGATTTCACATGGTTTTCCGGCTATTCCTGGCAGCTTGTTGTTTGCAGCGAATGTCTTGCCCATCTTGGCTGGATTTTCTCGGCCCTGTCCCGAAAAAGTTTTTTCGGCCTTATTTTAAGGAAGCTCCACTCTTCCTGGGAAGACGATTAGGTGGCTTGCCAGCCCGGTGTGCTGTTTCTTGACGCCTGGGTTTTGCAGCCTTAAAAATGCCTGCAACCCTGTATTTAGGAGAATTGCCATGAGCGGTCCCACAAAGGTTATCGTTGATTTGTCCTTCATGAATTCGCCGGATACAGGCAAATGCCCTGCATGTAAAAGACCTTTTTCTTTGGGGGAAACAGCGGTTCTTGCCATTGGCGGCTGGGAGGGGCAGCGCTTTATTCACGAAAACGAGGCAACATTTGACCCGGACATCCGCTGCTACAAGCAAAAAAATAGGGCCTAATGCCGTCTTCCTGGCAGCCTTGAGGTGCAGGCCAAAATGGTTTAGGGTGGCGCTTAAAAGTGACTTGCAGGCAAATATGAAGAGAAACAGGCTGTTAACCGGCTTGTTTCCCTAAAAATGGGCACGAAGTCAAAGGGCTTGCTTTTGTGACTTTTGCATCCCAGACAGAGGGACACAACATGGCTGTTACGGTTATTCTTCCCGGCTCGCTGAAAGACTGGTTTGACGGAACCGATGAGGTCAGTTGCAGGCCGGACACTCTTGGCAAATGCTTTGAGGACCTGGCTGCCCGTTACCCGGTCTTTGCCTCAAAGCTATACGATGAACAGGGCAACATCAGCAATCTTCTTATTTTTGTCAACGGAGACAACGCAGCAAAAGGCAAGTGGCTGGCAACCCCCCTTGCAGACGGGGACGAGGTTGGCATAATACCCCTGGCAGCGGGCGGATGAGCCTCTTTTTTCAGCTTTCTGGCCGGAGTCTTTACATGATCATTGATGATCCCAACTCCCATTTTATTTTTCTGTTTCATCCCAACATCTATTCCGGCGAGAAATATACCATATATAATGGCAAGGAGATGACAAACGCCCAGGTGATGGAATACTGGGGCAAATGGCTTGTGCTTGCCCGCCGGGAGCGCCTTGATGAGCTTGCCGCAAAACTGGATCGCTTTGTGGAAGCAAGGCTCATCCCCTGTATAAAGTATGATAGAAGACCCTCACAAAACCTGGGCATGGAAGAATGCGTGATGATGGTCTATTGCGACTTCAGAAAACGCGACCAGGTTTGGACACTGCTTAAAAAGCAGGGGGTTAAGCTAAAGGCATGGGTTACGGAAAAGGAGACTATGCAACTTTGGATGCCCGGGTCCCCCCTGCTGGAGCGCTGGATGGAGTCCAAAGGTTTGGATGGACCTACAAAGGAATTGGTCCGCGAGGATGCAGGCAGGCGATTGAAACACATTATGGAAAATCCTGATGAAATTTTTTCGCCATGGGAGCAGTAGTCCCCAGTCCGCCAAGACACCCGTTAGTATGCAGCCCGGCGTGATTAGCCTTAAAAGCCTGCAAGAGCAGGCCCGGCAAAACCACGGGGACGCGACAGCCCCCATGATTCGAGCCCTTGAAAAGGGCTTGTGGCCGGAACATCTTCGCGCCAATGCAGGGGCTGTTACGGCTGACGAGCAGATAAGGCTTTTACGGTCATGCGTCGGTATTGTGGGGCTTGGGGGCCTTGGCGGGCACATTGCCACCCTGCTTGCCCGCTCCGGAGTTGGCAGCATGGTGCTGTGCGACCCGGATTCCTTTGAGCCTTCCAATTTGAACCGCCAGGCCTTTTGCACTGCAAAGACCCTGGGCTGGAAAAAAGCCCAAATAGCGGCCAGGTTTTTGGAGTCGCTTGGCGGGCTTGTCAACTTAAAGGTTATTGATCAGGCTCTTACAGCCAAAAATGCTCTGGAGATTTTAAGGCCCGCCAGCATTGTGCTTGACGCCCTGGACAGCCCCGGCCCCCGCCTGGACGCATGGCAGGCTGCCATGACGCTGAAAATACCCTTTATCCACGGCGGGATTTCCGGCTGGTCAGGTCAGGTGGCCACCCTCACCCATGATGGCAAGGCACAGATTACCGATATCTACCCCCAGCTAAAAGCCGCCCCTGAAGAACAGGCAGGCCATGGAATAACCCCGCAAGCCCTGGTTTCAACAAAGAACAAGGGTATGGGGGCTTCGCAGCAGCCAAAACCTTCCCCATCGGTGCTGGCCCCTGCTCCGGCAACCATAGCCGCCATTCAGGCAACAGAGGCCATCCGCATCCTCATAGGCAGCCAGCCTGCCTACAAGGACAAACTCCTTTACTGGGACGGCAAATCAGGCAGCATGAAAATCTTTTCCCTGTAAGCTTAACAGAATGCTTTCAATTCAGCGCCGACAAGCTTTTTCATTAACCATTCCAAATTTGTTGGCCTGCCGCACAGTTCAATTGTATTTGGAAAACCCGGCACAAGGAAGCGGGTAAGTTAGTCGACCCTGAAAAACTCGTTTTTTAGCGGGTCAGAGCAAAAGATTGTTGTTCCGAGACAAAAATTTGTTGTTCCCAGGCTGCAAAAAGCCGCCG
>JAGVAW010000069.1 GCA_020060085.1 Desulfobacterales bacterium | reverse complement strand
CTCCAGCCTATAGAATATGTTGCTCCTGCCACAAGGGCCAGAGAAAGCCCCATTGCAACAAGGCCTTTTCGCACCTTTTTGTTGTGTGCGGCAATGTTTTTGGGGTCTGAAAAGCTTTTCCGCAAAAAATCCACCCTCTGCTGTATGGAAAAATGGTGCCAGTTGGGTGTGTCGGCAGACCTGCCCATGTAAAAGGCGATTTTCTGGAACACGGCAATGAGCGGGCCGGGGTTTCCGGTAAGGGTAAGGGCGTAAAGGTCTGCCTGCCGCTCGAAATTGCGCATGAAAAATCCGAACACAAAACGAAAATAAACAAATGCGCACAGCACAAAAAGCAGGGTGCTGACATCTGAACCAAAACTCAAAAATTGAGCGCCCGTAAGAGCCACGCTGTCTGGCAGAGCAAGGTAAGCAGCCCCAACAAGCAGGGGGGTGGCCATGATTACAAAAAAGCCAAGCAGGGAAAAGCCTGCCAGAAAGGCAAGGTAAAGCCACAGGTGATGGTGCTTTACATGGCCTATCTCATGGGCCAGAACAGAGTTGAGCTCTTCCGGGGTGACAACGCCCAAAAGCCCCTTTGTTACAAGAATGAACCTGAAGCGGCTCACAAGCCCCATAACCCCGGCTGTTATCATGGTGCCTGAAAACAACGGCCAAAGAAGAATCTCTCTGTATCTCACGCCGGTTTTTTCGCACAGGCTTTCCATTTGGCTGCGCTCCGGCGAGGGCGGCAGGGGCCTGCACCCCCAGAAGCGCACCACCAGCAGAGGCCCTAATAGGGCAAGGCCAGCCAGGAAGATGAGAAAATAAACAACCTGGCCTGCAACGCTGTTAAAGACAGTTGCCAGGGGCGGCCATGCAACAAGGCCAAGAACATCGGCCAGGCCTGAAAAGAGCGCCCAGGGCGCAAGGGCAGGCATACCCAGCATGAGGTTGGAGCGCACAAACTCGCCCCGGCTCTGCAACACACGGCCCTGGATGAGATTTTGCACAGGCCAGGCCAGAAACCAGACAAGGCATTGGTGCAAAAGAAAAAGGCCGATAAAGGCAAGCGCCCCAAGTGTGGGAATGGCGGCAAAAAGCGGCAGGGAGACAAACAGGCCCTTTATGTTAAGCCCGTAGAGATGGATTACAGATATAAGAATGCAGACAATGCTCTGGGTTGAGACAATGCGGTCAAAAGCTGCCAGAACAGCCGGATTTCTGCCCTGCTCGTGGTGCCGGGCGGCCAGAAGAGCAAAGCGCAACTGGGTGAAGGCCCCAAACAGGGCAAAAAGCGCTGCAATGCCAAGCAGGGTTGTGCCCGGAGAAAAGGCAAAATCCCTGGGGCTGCTCACGCTGTAAAGCAGGAGAACCAGAATTATGGTGAGGATATTTGAAAACATCTATAATCCTATTAAGGTGGAGTCAAAAAAGCCCCTCCCCCGCAATAAACTTTTAAGTTTTGCAATTACCTCAACAATCAGCTCTTTTTGGGCGGATCAATTTCGGATTTATAGCGCTCTTTTTCCGAATAAAGGCATCCGCAGTATTGCTGTCGGTACATTTTTAGTTTTTTGGATTCCTCAATTCCCTGCTTCCAGCCTTGGCGGAAGTCCTCGTAATAAAAATCCACACCTGCCTGCCTGCCCACAGCATTGCCGATTTGGGCAATAAGCTCGTGCTGCTGAAACTTGCTGTAAAGCAGAGTTGTGGTAAAGGCATCTGCCTTTGCCCGGCGGGCCAAAGATGCAGCAGCATAAAGGCGCTCATGGTAGCAGGCAATGCAGCGATCCTGCTCCCGAAAGGCGGCTTTTTGGAAGAAGTCTTCAATATTGTAACCCGGCTGCACAATGACAACCAGGTTTTGGGCATTGGCCCAGGCAAGAAGGGTTTCCTCCCGCCTTTGGCACTCGGCCCAGGGGTGTATGTTGGCCCTATGAAAGTAGCAGATGACTTCGTGGCCTGCATTTAAAAGCTTTGGCACAGGATAAACGCTGCAAGGCCCGCAGCAGGTATGGACAAGGATTTTCACAGGCGCTCTCCAAAAATTGCAGTGCCCACGCGAATCATGGTCGCGCCCTGGGCGATTGCTTCTTCAAAATCCCCGGTCATGCCCATGGAAAGCTCGGCAAGCAGGTGGCCCGGCACATCCTTTGCCGCCATTTCATCGCGCAGGCTCCTTAAAGCTGCAAAAAAGGGGGCGGCCTTTTGGGGTTCGTCAAAATAAGGGGGAAGGGTCATAAGCCCACACAGCTTTAAGTTAGGCAGGCTGGAGGCATATTGGGCCAGCGATCCGGCCTGCTTGGGTGCAATGCCAGATTTGGCCTTTTCGCCGGAAACATTCACCTGTATCAAAACCTTTAATGTGCGGTCCTCATTTTCCAGGCGGCGGTTGAGTTCAAGGGCAAGCTTTTCCGAATCCAGGGTGTGCAGGGTATCAAAAAGTTTTGCCACAAACCTTGCCTTGTTGGTCTGCAAGTGCCCAATAAAATGCCAGTGTGCGGAAACTTCCGCCAGGGCCTCCACCTTTTGCCGGGCCTCCTGTACAAAACTTTCTCCAAAATGAACAATACCTGCGCAAAAAGCCTCCCTTACGGCGTCTGGTTCCACGGTTTTGGTAACACCAATAAGGGTAACCTCTTTGGGGTCCCGCCCGCAGTCCGCACAAGCCTTTTCAATGCGCTGGCGGATATTTTTTATGTTCTGCCCAATGTTTGGCATTGAGTTCCTTTTTCAGATCAGACTCTTCATCTGTTAACTACCTTAATCCGAAAGCTTTTTAAAGACCCTGTAAAATTCGCTTGCGCTCCATGCCTGGGCATCGCAACCCCTTTGGGTGTGGGGAAAGTCGCCGTCCAGTATTTCGGGAATCTGGCCAAGGCTGCCTTCCTCTAGCAGGTTTAGGCAACTGGAAAGCAGGGCCAGGGCAGCTTTTTTTGCAGGCTTGCCAAAGGTTTGGGCATAGGCCTCGCAAAAGGACGGAAAGGGCCAGGCCCAGGCTGTGCCGTTGTGGTAGGCAGGCTTTCTTTGGGTGTTTTCATCGCCCTGGTAAGTACCCCAGTAGGGTGCGCGGGGGTTATTTAAAAGCACATTGTTGTGGCGCACGGGAAGTTGGTAATTAACCGGCCGGTCTGCAAGGCTGCGGATTGCGCCGGGTACAAGCAGGCTTTCGCAGGCATTTAAAACGGTGCGGGCTATTGGGGCGTCCTCCACTGCATTAAGGGTGATGGCAAAAAGCTGATTGGGCCGCAGGTGGTCATCGGGCACGGCTTTGGCAGCAGGGGTGTTTTTGCCTGCATGAAGGCAGTCTGCAAGAAAGCCCCGCTCTTTATCGAAAAACAGTTCCGAGAACGATTTTACGGCTTTTTTTGCAAGCTCGCTCCAGGGGCCATGCCCGCCCTTGGGATCTGCCTTTTCCATGAGTTTAAGGGCTGCAATCCACAGGGCCTGAATTTCAACAGGATAGCCCTCTCTGGGCGTGCCTGCCGGAAAGTCCGTGTCCATCCAGGTGAAATGGGCGGGGCTGAAAATAAGGCCGGAATCCGGGTCCATACGCACGCCGTTTGGGGTGTCCTTCCGGTAGTGGGAGGCAATGGAAACAAGAATCTGAAAAATCGTGCGTTTGCCGCATTGCTCTTGCAGTAGGCCCATGCCCTCAAGGCCAACCATATCCGCACAGCACACAAAGAACCACAGGGGAGCATCCGATGTGTCGCGGTTTGCCGCGTTTTTGCCCTGTATCATGTTGGGCAGGGTGCCATTTTCCTCAAACCTGCCAAAGAGCTTTAACACGGAAAGGGCGCTTTCCCGCTTGCCTGCTGCAATAAGCCCACGGGTGAAGATAAGGCTGTCCCTTCCCCAGTCCAGAAACCAGGGGTAACCTGCAATAACGGATTTTTCGCTGCCCCGGCTCACAACAAAATGCTCCATTGCCTGCTCTAAAGCATCAGTCAGGCCAAGGGCTTTGAGGCGGGGGAAGGAAAGGGCAGGGGGCATTTTTTCGGGCAGTTCAAACCCGTTTGACGCGCCTTTTTCATTTGCCCGTGCATAAATTTCGCAGGCTGTTCCGCCTTTTAATTCAGCAGAAAAATAGCCCGGCGAAAAAAGGTCGGAATTGGGGTCTTCGCCGCGCATGGCCTCGTTTTCCCGATGCACCATGTACTGCCATTCAGGGGCCTTGGCAAAGCCGCCGGGGTTGATGTCCATTTCCAAAGCATAGTCCCTGTAAGGCGAAAAACCAAAGCCTGTTTTCCTGCTTTCAATGCTGGCAGGGAAAAGCTCTTCCGGCCCCATGAATGCCTTGGTCACATGGTGGAAGCTTCTATCCTCCACATCCGGCCTTATGATGAGGCGCACGGGCCTGTTGTCTGCAAGCAGATTCTTGCCAAGGGCCGCGCTCTCGCGGAAAAACGAGAGGCGGACTGCATTTTTGCCATGCTCCATGTGGGCGCGCACCAGAAGAACAATGTGCTCGCCCTGTCCCGTGGGCACGGTGAAGCGCCAGAAGCCCTGGGAGTGATAGTTGAAGCAGAAGGCGTCCTGGCAATGGCAGCCAAGCTCGTGGGAGCTCCCCTGAAAAACCACCCAGCCCCGGCAGCGGGTCAGCATAATCCGGCGGTCCACAGGGGTATCGGCATCCGGGTTGGCGGCAAGCAGGGCATCGTAGCGGCTGTTTATGCGGCCCCATTGAACACTTGGCCTCATCATTGCACCCCTGGCATTTGTGCCAAGCATAAGGGCCTTTGAACTGATAATTTTTTTACGGCCCAGGGTGCGGGTCATGCTCACAGATTCCGTCTGGGCAAGGTAGAGCAGGGGGGCCTTTGCATGGGCGGTTTTGCCGCTCTCATGCACCGCTATTTTTAAGGTGCGCTCCTGATGGCTGTTTGAACCGGCAATGGGTGCAAAAAGGGCAAAGTGGCTGCCGGTGGCATCCTCCATGCTTCTTTTGGTGCCAAGGCTTTTGCCGTTTTCCGTTATGGATGCAGTAAAGGGCGCAGGGCTTTTGACAAGAAGGAAGTAATCCGGCGGAACCATTATCTGGCGTTTGGCATCCATTGGCCAGCGCCAGGTGATGGCAGGGGCAAAATCGCCCCTTGGGTTGTTTGCTGCAAGAAAGGCTGCCGGGTCTTTAAAAATGTCGCGGGCCGCGGCATCTGCGCTGTGCTCATCAATACCGGCCTGGGGGTTCAGCTTAACAAGTGCCTCCAGGGCGCACTGGGCAAGCCTTTGCTTGCTTACCCGCAAAGGCTCTCTTGGCTGCTGGCTTTTCTCCTGCTCCTTAACAGAGGCCAGCTCATCCTGGTCATCAGTAAGGCAGAGCACCTGGCCGGGGGCCAGAGCAAGCCTTGCAGAGGGGCCGTCAATCTGGGGGCAAACAACCTGTTCCGATAACAGGTCGATGAGCTTGTCACCCTTGAAGGGGGCTTTGTTGAGATTCCATTCAACTGTGTTTTCCTGCCCGTCATCCAGGTTGGCAAGCACAAGAAGGGCCTTTTTTTGTGCAGGATGATTGCGCCATAAGGCAAGGCAGTTGCCTGCCCCCTTTTGAATCATGGATGTTCTGGCTGCCCGGAAAAAAGCCGGGTGCTCCCAGAGCAGGCGGGCAAGGCGGCTTATGGCATCCACCTGATTTTCCGTGCTGTTCCAGTTAAGGCTTGGGGCCTGATGCACAACAATCTTTTGGGTTGCAAGCCACTCCACTCCGTTTGCAAATGCAAAGCCGCCGCAAACGCTTGTAAGCGCGCACAGGGCTGTCCTCATGCGCGCCCAGGCTTTTGAGCGGGCCGCAAGACGCAGGTTGTCGTGGGTTTCGGCAAAGTGGATTGCAAGCCCCTGGTGCTGGGAAATTTCAAGGGCTTCGGGCAGATAGTGCTCAATCTGGCCCCGGTCATAGTTCTGAAAAAGCTCTGAATAGGCCCAGTCAAATCCGCCCTTATCAAGCAGGGCGCGGGTGACGGAAATCTTTCCTCCAAGGCCTTCAAGAAAGAAAACGGTGTCCGGGTACTGCTCTCGCACCTTGGCTGTTATGTAGCGCCATGCTTCAAGGGGAATCATGTAGCCTGCATCGCAGCGGAATCCGTCCACCCCCCGGCGGCACCATGTGAGCAGCACCCCGGCCATGTACTGCCAAAGCTCCTTGTGGGTGTAGTCAAGCTTGGTCAAATCCTCCCACACCACGCCCCAGGCGCCCGGCTCCACAATGCGCCCGCTTGTGTCGCGGGTGAGCCATTCCGGATGGGTTTCGTGCAGACGGGCGGCCCACCCGGTATGGTTTATGGCCATATCCAGCAAAAGCCAGGCCCCCCTTGCATGAATCGCATCCACAAGTTCGCCGAATTGTTCCAGGGGCGTTGCTGTCGGGTCGAATGCAGCCAGGGCCGGGTCAACAGCAGTAAAGGAAAGGGCTGCATAGGGGCTGCCAAAGCGGCCCATGCGCGCATAGGTTGTGGGGGTTGGATGAATGGGAAGAAGCTGGATGAAGCGGCAGCCAAGCCTGTTGATTATAAAATCAAGCTCTGCCGCCAGATCCCGGAATGTTCCTGAAGGGGGAATCACCGTAAAGCCTGCCTCATCAAGCTCGCGGACTGCTGCGCTGCTTTCCAGCCTTCCGGTAACATCCTTTTCCTTGTTGGGGCCAAACTGGCGCACAAAGGCATTGTAAAGAGTGTTGGCGCACACGCACTGGGCGGGTTTTACATTTATTCTGGTGTTTTCGCCCGGCGGCCACACTGGGGTGCGGGAGCCTTTGGGCAGAAAATAGGCCTTGGCCTCAAAATGGCCCGGCTCCCAGAGGGGAACCGTGACTTTGAAAAGGTTTACGCCAGCCTTGCTCATGGGGATGTCGAACCAGTCCCTGGCAAGGGGGGTAAGGCCCTTTTCCACCTGGTCTATTATCTCCCGGCGCATTGTATGGCCCTGGCCGATGTTTGTCCGCAAAAAGGCTGCGCCTTTTCTGTCTCCTGGAACTGCAAGGGTGAATGTGAGGCTGTCTCCGCAAAAGCGAAGGAGGCTCTCTTCAGGAAGCGGCTTTTGTATGGGGGCTGTTGTCATGGCAGGAAAGGGCCTTTACCCCTGGCGGGTTTTGTGCCAGATTTGCCCTGGCTTTAAAAAAAGCATCTGTAGAGGAATCTATAAAGAAACCCTTGGCCCAAGTCAATGAAGGCCTGGGAATCGGGCTGTTAAAAACGCCTGCTCCAGGGCGAATTTCGCTTTTTTCTGCAAGGGGGAGTACATAATGGCCAGCTTTGTGGCAGTTTACGGAAGCCCAAGAAAGGACGGCAACTCTGCAAGGATTTTAAAGAGTGCTGTGGAAGGGGCTTTGTCGGACGGCGCGCAGGTGAAAGAGTTTTATCTGCGGGACAAAAAAATAAGCCCCTGTCTGGAAATATACGGCTGCGCCAAAACAGGCCGCTGCGTGATAAAAGACGATTTTCACGAGATTGCCGATGCAATTGTGGCATCTGACGGCCTTTTTCTTGCCTCGCCCATGTTTTTTTACACGGTTTCCGCGCACACCAAGGCCTTTATGGATCGGTGCCAGTCTTTGTGGATGAAAAAGTATGAAATTGACAAAACCCCTTTCGGCCAGGCAAATACAAAGCGCCTGGGGCTTTTTATCGGCGTGGGGGCAACAAAGGGCAAAAGGCTTTTTGATGGCGCGCTGCTTACCATGCGCTATTTTTTTGATACCTTTGATATGGATCTGCACAAAAGCCTTTTGTACCGCGGCCTGGACAACAAGGACGATATACTTGCCCACTCGGATTACTTGAAAGAGGCCTTTGATGCAGGTGCGCAGATGAACAAAGACGCAGACGAAAGGGTTTAGGCAAAATGGCAGACAGATATATAAAGGTTGAGGAAAAAGGGCCTGTGGCTGTGCTGCATCTGGCCCGGCCCGAAAAGAAAAACGCCTTTTCACTTGAGATGCTAAAAACGCTCAAAAAGCTTGCAGATGATTTTGCCCTGCGCACAGACATAAGGGCTGTGGTGATCACAGGCGGCCAGGACTTTTTCACGGCAGGCATGGATCTTTCCGATCCCGCCTTTTCCGGGGCATTTTCTGCGCCTCTTTGCGAAAAGCAAAATCTCATGCGTATTGCCCCCCAGGCCTGCAAGGCTTTGGAGGCCATGCCCCAGTTTACAATCGCAGCCATAGAGGGCTTTTGCCTTGGCGGGGGCGTATCCCTTGCCGTTTCTCTGGATACAAGGGTCATGGGCCAATCCGCCTCCATCCGCGCGCCGGAAATTGCCTATGGCATGAACATGAGCTGGGGAACAATACCACGGCTTATGCACATTATTGGGCCTGCCCGCACCAAGGAGTTTTTAATTTTCGCCCAGGACGCCCTGAATGGGCAAACTGCCCTTGAATGGGGCTTTGCCCAGCATCTGTGCCAGGATGGAAAGGCTCTGGAAACTGCCATTTTTCTTGCACAAAAGGCCGCAACGATGCCTTTTCATGCAGTAAGCATGACCAAGCAGACAATAAACGCCCTTTCAACAGCTCTGGACCACCTTGCCGGCCACATGGACCATGACCAGTTTCTTTTGAGCATTTCAGACCCTGAAAGCATTGAGCGGATTTTGGGTTTTGTTGCAGGAAAAAAGACGGGCAGCGGGAAAGGAAAATAGACGCCGCTTACAAGACCGCCTTTAACCAGGCCACCTGATAGGGTACCAGGGCAAGCTGCACCCTGCCATCTTTGGGTTCAACAAAGGCCTTGCCCAAAAGGTCATAAAAACGGGGGCTTTCCAGTGGGGTGTTTTGAATTGAAAAGGATAGATCAATCCGGTCTGCTGTTACATTGGTGAGGCACAAAATCCTCTCTCTTCCGTCCCGGCTTGTGCGAAGAAGTGCAAATACCCCTGAATGCAGATCAAAAACCTGCTGCGGCCCGTTGGGATGAAAGGCAGGCTCCTTTATTCTTTTGGATATCATGCGCGAAAAGCGCATGGAAACCTTGTGGGCAACGGAATTGGGGTCTTCCAGCGCTCTTGCAAAGCTTGCCGCATCCACAACCTTGCGGTTGATGGCCCTGGCATGGGCCTCTGCAAGCACGGCATCCGCATCGTTTTTGGTGCCCACAAGGCTGTGGCCGTAAATGCCCGGCACCCCTTGCAGCACAAGGGCTATGGAGCGCGATGCCAGAAAGCGCCCAACCTGAAAGTCATCGCTTTCGTCTGCATCGCTCCTGTTGATGGCCGAGTACCAGGTTATGTTTATTTCATAGGGGTTTAGATTGCCTTCCCCGTCATCCTTGTAGCTTATGTAACCCCCGTGCTCCACGGCTGTTATGGCCATCATATCAATTTCTTCGGGGCTTAAAATTCCTATGACAGGGGTAATGCCGATTCCGTCATGGGAATCCAGAAAATTGAAATAGGTGGCAGAATCGGAAACCGGCTCAAGAGTTTTTGCCCAGCGGGTGAGAACAAATGCGCTCTGGTTCTGGAATGCGTGAAGCACCAAAGGGGGCAGGGCAAAGTTGTAAACCATGTGGGCTTCATTATTGCCATCCCCAAAATAGCTTATGTTCAAGGCATGGGGCACATTGGTTTCCGTAACAAGGGCTGCTGCCGGCGCAACCGCATCAATGACTGCCCTTAAAAGCTGGATTATGGCATGGGTCTGATCCATGTGGACGCAGCTTGTGCCCTTTTCCCACCAAAGATATGTGACCGCATCCAGGCGAAGAAGATCCGCGCCCCGCCACAGGTAGTTAAGCAGCACCTGGAGCATGAGCAGAAGGACCTTGGGATTTTTGTAGTTGAGGTCCACCTGGTCTTCTGAAAAGGTGGTCCACACCCAGCGCGGGCCGTTTAAGGTAAGAAACTCCGTGAGCAGGGGCGTTGTTCTGGGCCTTGTGATTACTGCAAGCTGATCGCGCGTAAGCTCGCTTGTGGTTGAAAAGACAATGAAAAAATCGGCAAAATCGGGGTTGCCCGCCCTAAACTCATCAAACCAGCGGCATTTGGATGAAACATGGTTGAAAACCGCGTCAAACATGAGGCGGAAGTCGTTTTTAAGGTCGCTTATGTCGTCCCATGTGCCAAGACGGGGGTCCACCTGCTCAAAGTCGAGCACTGCAAAGCCCCGGTCTGATGTGTAGGGATAAAAAGGCAGAATATGAAGGGTGTTTATGGTGTTGCGAAGATACTTCCTACAGAAGTTTGCCAGGGTGTCCAAAGGCTTGCTGTCCGGGTCGTAAATCAGATCCCCGTAGGTTATGAGAACCACATCCTCCTGGGTGAAGCGGTCTGCCGGAGCAAAGCCCTTTTCAAATTCAATCATTTCAGGGGATTTTTTTGCCCAATAAACCTGCATGAGCCTTTCAACTTCCGGCAGGCAGAAGTCGGCCATCTTTTTGCCATACAAAAGGGTAAGCTTTTCCAGTATGGCCTGCCGGGTTTTTTCCGGAACTTTGAACAGGGGGCGGGAGTAGTCTGGTTCTGGAAGATGAAAGCGCTGGGCGCCTTTTTGTGAAGGTCGGCTCATGGCTGCCTGAATGCTTTAAAAAGAGGCCCGGCTACTCGGCAAAGCTTGCCACTGCATCGCTGACTGTGGGAAAGCTTTTAAAAACCTGGTCAAGGTGGGTTATGGACAAAAGCTTGTTCACGGCGGCCTGAACCCCGGCAAGGCGGACATCGCCACCCTGCGCCCTTGCTGTGGCAATGCGGCTCACCATTGCGCCAAGCCCGGTGGAGTCAACTGTCTGGGTTTTGGATAGATCAATCACAATATCAAAAATACCCTGCTCCACGGCAGAGCGAAGGATCCCCCGGAATTCGCCCGATGCGCTGGCATCCAGTCGTTCCGGGGCCTCTATGATTATAAGCGAGCCATCTTTTGCCTTTTGTGTGCTGATTGCCATGTAAGCCCCCTTGGCAGCATGATTGCACTTGATATTATTGTATGTCTATGCCATAGCCCTGCTGTATAATCAAGCGTCACGGCGCGTTTTTTCGTCCCGGTTGCTTTGGGCTGGGGGGCTTTAAGCGCCGCCTGCCACCCAGCCCTTTCATAATTAATAAGGAGGCAAAAAAATGCCGGGTTTTGAAGTTTTCTCCCAGGAGGAGCGCAAAGAGGTTTTGGATGTGCTCGATACCGGCGTGCTTTTCCGCTACGGTTTTGATGCTGCCAGAAAAGGCCACTGGAAAGCCAAAACCTTTGAGAAGGAATTTGCCAAAAGGATGAATGTAAAATACTGCCACATGGTTTCTTCGGGCACAACAGCGGACATAACCGCCCTTGCTGCCTGCGGAGTTGGTGCAGGAGACGAGGTCATTGTTCCGCCCTTTACCTTTGTGGCCACATTCGAGGCTGTTCTGGCTGTGGGCGCTGTTCCTGTTTTTGCGGATATTGATGACACCCTGTGCCTTGCCCCGGAATCTGTTGAAAAGGTGCTCACCCCGCGCACCAAGGCTGTCATGCCTGTTCACATGTGCGGGTCAATGGCTAAAATTGATGAGCTTGAAAGGGTTTGCAGGGAAAAGGGCCTTATCCTCATTGAAGACACCTGCCAGGCTGTGGGCGGCACCTTTTTTGGCCAGGCGCTTGGCACATTCGGGGCAATGGGCTGCTTTTCCTTTGATCCTGTAAAGACAATAACCGCAGGCGAAGGCGGGGCCGTGGTTACCCAGGATGAAGCTCTCTACAATGCTGCTGACCAGTTTTCCGACCACGGGCACGACCATGTGGGCAATGATAGGGGGGCAGAAGACCACCCCATTATGGGCCTTAACTTCAGGATAAGCGAGCTGAACGCCGCTGTTGCAGTGGCCCAGTTGAGAAAGCTCGATTTTATTCTGGAAAAACAGAGGGCAAACAAAAAAGCAATCAAGGACGCACTTTCCAAATATAAGGATATAAGCTTCAGGCATATCCCCGACCCTGCCGGTGATACGGCAACCTTCCTGTGCTGGCTGCTGCCCGATGAAGCTGCTGCCAGAGAAGCGGTTGCAGGCATTGCCAAGGTGGGTCTATCGGGCTGCCCTTACTGGTATGCCAACAAGTGGCATTATTTTAAAAGCTGGGACCATCTGCACAACTTAAAGGCTGCCTCACGCCTTCCCATTGAGCTTTGCGAAAGGCTGCCCAACTACAAGAATCTGGATTTGGAGGCATCGGACAAATTGATGAGCCGCACCCTCACCATGCAGATAATGGTAAACTGGACCGAGGCGGATCTGGCAGATCGCATTGAAAAGCTTGATAAGGTTTTTGGAGGATGACCGTGCAAAAATTCCGCAATTTTCAAATGGTTTCAAAGGTGGTGTTCGGCAGGGGCAGCTTTGACCAGACAGGTGAAATCCTTGACCTGCAAAGGGCTGTCCAGCCTGGAGCCATGATTTTTCTTGTGGATGCCGTCTTTGAAGGCGCAGCCCTTGCCAAACGCATTCCCAGCCAGAAGAATGACGCCGTCATATTCATAAATGTAAATGACCACGAGCCGAAAACCACCCAGGTGGATGCCCTGCGGGACAGCCTGCAAAAAGATTTGGGCAGCGCAATAAGCGGCGTTGTGGGAATAGGCGGCGGCTCGATTCTGGACATTTCCAAGGCTGTTTCCGTGATGCTCACAAACCCAGGCTCCTCGGCAGAATACCAGGGGTGGGATATACCCAAAAAGCCCTCTGTTTATCATGCGGGCATACCCACCCTTTCGGGCACCGGGGCAGAGGTCAGCCGCACCACGGTGCTCACCGGGCCTGTTCGCAAGCTTGGCATAAATTCCGATTACTCGGTTTTTCACCAGATAATTCTGGACCCGGATTTGATTGCAGAAGCCCCGGCAGAGCAACGGTTCTATACGGGCATGGACTGCTACATCCATTGTGTGGAGTCTTTGGAAGGAACCTTTCTGAATTCCTTTTCAAGGGCTTACGGCCAAAAGGCTTTGGAACTCTGCGAGGAGGTCTTTCTCGGCGCAGTTGACAGAAAGAGGGCTGATGAGGACCTGATGATGGCCTCCTACTGCGGGGGCATGTCCATTGCCTATTCCCAGGTGGGGGTCTGCCATGCCCTTTCATACGGCCTTGCCTATGTTCTTGGAGTCCGGCACGGAATAGGCAATTCCATTGTTTTTGATTATCTTGAGGAGTTCTACCCAAAGGGCGTGGCTGTTTTTCGGCAGATGTGCGAAAAAAACGGCATCGAGCTGCCCCGGAACATAACGGCCAGGCTTACAGAAGCGCAGATGGAAAAGATGCTGGATGTGGCCCTTTCCCTTGAGCCTTTGTGGGAGAATGCCCTTGGAAAAGGCTGGAAAGAGATTATGACCCGCCAAAAAGCAAGAAGCCTGTATGAAAGGATGTAGCCCGGCAAATGACTGCTGGTGAAATTAAAAACAAGGCAAAAGCAGCCTTTGCTTTTCTGCGGGAGACGCCTGTTTATTTTGGCCGAAGCCTTTTTACCGTGCCGCCGGGTTCAGTTGTGTTTTTCCCGGTGAGCAGCAACACCCTTGCCTGCGGAATATGCGGCCTGGTTGCCTGCGCGCCTTTGCAGGATGCGCCGGAAGTGCTTGCGCTGGCCCATGAGCTGGAAGAACACCTTGCAGCAATGGAAAAATCCACCCTTGACCTTTGCCTGGAAAGCCGGGCGGGCGTGGCGGAAAGCTACCTGGGCGGCGAAGCGGCCAACTCCTTTCTGGCCTGCGCCCAGAAGCTCAACAGCGAGTCCTGCTTTGTGGAGATATTTCAAAACTCCGGCAACATTGTGGACAAACTCAAAAAAATCAGCGCCAGGATTGATAAGCTTGTCAAATCAGAGGACGAGGGCCTGAAATTCCACGCAGCAACACTTGGCTCCATGCAGACCCAGGTTGCCGCATCCCGCCTGGAAGCAGTGAAGGATGGTGCATGGTGTCTTAAAAAGGATATTCTTGACGGGCTTGCGCGGATTGATTTTCTTATGGAGGCTGACGGGGCCAAGGCCACTGAAACAGCCATCCGCGTATTCCGCCGCATTGACAGGGTGCTTTCAGGCATAAACCGCCTGGAGGTAAGAGGGCGGGACTCTGCTGGCATAAGCCTGCTCTTGTTTTTTGATCCAAGGCATTTTGGTGCCTGGGGGCAGGGCAGGGGAGGGGACATTCTTGCCCGCGCATTAAAGGAGCGCGCCCCTGGCGAGACTCTTCCCAACAGGGCTGTCAGCGTTTCGCGCTCGGCCCGATGGGTAATGGTGAGCCTTGTTTACAAAAAGGCTGCTGAAATAGGCCGCCTGGGTGACAATGTTGCCTTTCTGCGCCGCCAGATAAGGGAGGATTACCTGTTCCAGGCCCTTGCAGGAATCCCCCAAAGCTTTTTCACACTTTGCGCGCATACCCGCTGGGCCTCGGTGGGGGCCATAACAGAACCCAACTGCCACCCTGTGGACAATGCCACTGCAAACGGCATGGCCGGCAATTCCGGCCTTATTCTGGTTTGTTTGAATGGCGATATTGACAACTACGCCCAGTTGAAAAAAGAGTTTGAGTCCCGCACGGGCAAGCGCCTGCCGGAAAGTGTAACCACAGACACGAAAATCATCCCCCTGCAAATGGAAAAATACCTTCAGCAGGGCTATTCTGTTGAAGATGCATTCCGTCTTGCGGCAAGCGACTTTACCGGCTCCCATGCCATACTCATGCACACGGAGCTTGCTCCGGGCAAGCTCTTCCTTGCTCAAAGGGGGTCGGGCCAGGCCCTTTTTGTGGGGCTGGGGGAGGATTGCTTCATGCCTGCTTCCGAGGTTTACGGCCTTGTGGAGCTTACAAACCGCTTTGTAAGGATAAACGGCGAGCAGGTGGTAAGCGGCAAAACAGGCAGGACCCAGGGCCAGATATTTGTGCTGGATGCAGCAAAGCCGGGTCTGGAAGGCATTAGTGCCTGCTATTATGACGGAACGCCGGTTCTGCCCGATTCCAACCACCAGCAGTTCACGCCCATAACTGCAAGAGACATAGACCGGGGCGACTTCTCCCATTACTTTTTAAAGGAGATAAGCCAGGCCCCCATCTCTGTTGAAAAAACCCTTTTAAACCGCTGGAAATTTACGGGCAGCGGGAATGATCGCCGGGTTGTGGTGGACCTGGATGAAAGCTGCGTTCCAAAAAGGCTTTGCGATGCCCTTGCCGATGGTCGGATAAAAAAAATCCACTTCATAGGCCAGGGCACGGCAGGCATTGCAGCGCACGCCTGTGCAGACGTTCTGCGTCATTATCTTGGCAACAGAATTCCTCTTATTGCTGCCTGCAAGGCTTCGGAGTTCTCCGGCTTCATGCTGGAGGCAGGCCAGGGCCAAAACCCCCTTTCCGATACCCTTGTGGTGGCCGTAACCCAGTCGGGAACAACCACAGACACAAACCGCACGGTGGATATGGCAAGGGCTTGCGGGGCCTATACCCTTGCAATAGTCAACCGCCGGGATTCGGACATAACCTTCAAGGTGGACGGGGTGATTTACACCTCAACAGGCCGCGACATAGAGATGAGCGTGGCTTCCACCAAGGCCTTTTACATGCAGATTGTTGCAGGTGCCCTGCTTGGCCTTTTTTTTTCAAGGCTCACAGGCGCGCGGACAGATGCCTTTGTGGCAGATGAGATAAAGCAGCTTGTGGATCTGCCTTCTGCCATGAGCCAGGTACTTGCCGATTCTGCCAAGATAGAGGCCTGCGCCAAAGCCTTTGCCCTTTCACGCACCTACTGGGCTGTTGTGGGTTCCGGCCCCAACAAGGCCGCAGCAGACGAAATCCGCATAAAACTGTCCGAGCTTTGCTACAAGACCATTTCTTCAGACTATGTGGAAGATAAAAAGCACATAGACCTTTCTTCCGAGCCTCTTATTCTTGTGTGCGCAGCCGGAAGCCCCCAGGTTGTGATGGGCGACATTGTAAAGGACACGGCCATTTTCAAGGCGCACAAGGCTGTGCCCATTGTAATTGCCGACCAGGGGGAGAGCCGCTTTGACGGCGTTGCAAGCGATGTGCTCTTTGTGCCGCCTGTCTCGCCCCATCTTGCTCCCATTCTCTGCACCCTTGTGGGCCATTTGTGGGGATTTCATGCGGCTCTTGCCATTAACGAGCAGTCGGGTTTTCTGTTTGATTTTCGGGAAAACCTGCGCCACACGGTGGAGAGCTTCAACAAGGATGGCAGGGATGTTTACGAACTTCTTATTGACAGCGAATTTCGGGAGAACATAGCCCGATTTTACCTGGAGTTTTCAAGGCGCAAGCGCAAGAATCTCTTTCCTTCCAACCTTTGCGGCAATGTGGCCGCAGATCTCACCCTTTTGCTCAAGTATATGGCAGGCCGCCTGCCTGCCGAGGATTTCGCCCTGGATTTCGGCCTCAAAGGCACGCCGCTTAATATGCTCAACACCCTTTTTGCCACCCTGGGCGAGGGCATAAACACCCTTGCCAGGCCGGTGGATGCCATAAAACACCAGGCAAAGACCGTTACTGTGGGCACAAGCCGAATAGCCCAGACAGCAGAGGGCATTCTTTTTGATGCAGTGGCCAGCGCAGGTTTCGGGCCGGACCAGCTCAAAAACTCCAATGTGCTTGTTTTAAAGAACATCCAGCCCATTGTGGAGGCCATTGCAGGCACAACCCTTTACGGCATTTCAGGGCTTAGCCTATTGGGCGAGCCAACAGACGAGTCGCGCATAACCCTCATCAAAAAAGATGGCACAGCCGCAACGCTAAACTCCCGCACGGAAAAGGACAACCGCCTGCTTGGCACCAAGCGCATCATTGTGGCCCGGAAAAATGTTTACATTGGCAAGGGCCGTAAGGACGGACGCAGCCTTGTGGTCATTCCCGTTATTTCCGGCGCAGGGCCTAGCCCCAACCGCATCGAGCATCTTCTGCTGCTGGAGGTTTCTTTCAAGGCCCAAATTTCCACAAGCGCCAAGGTGCGGGCGCTTGGCGGCAAGTTCGAGCACATCAAGAACCTGGTCAACGAGGCAAGCATTCCCTGGCAGGACAGCTTTCTGGATATTGTGCCAACAGACGAGCTTTTCGGGCGCTCGGCAGAGAAGATAGCAGAAGCGATTGTAGAATCTGTTCGGGAATAGCAAAAGGATTTGAAAAAAAAGCCGCCTGCACACCGGGTCTGGGTGTAGGCGGCTTTTTGTTGGATTTTATTGCCTGCTCTTACTGCTTCAATGTGTTTATAACCATTCCCGTAATTACCTTGGGATAAAAATAGGTTGATTTGCGGGGCATGGTAAGCCCGGCGCGGGCAACGGCCCTAACCTGCTCAATGCGGGTGGGGTTTATGACAAAGCCAGCGGCCATGCGGCCTGAACGCACATCGTTATACACTTCCAGCGCGCTTGTGGTGTAGTGGATAAAGTCGTGGTCGTCCAGATCTTCGGGCTTTAAACCCAGCATCTTCTCAAAAATAAGCATTGTAAGGGCCGATACATCCAGATCCTGAAGCTCGCGCTCAAGGTCTTTTCCAAAAAGGCTTTCCATAACGCCATCTTTAAGGGTGAGAACAAGGGGCGACAAGCCTCCGGAAAGAACGGCTGCAATGGCTGTTTTATGCCCGGCCTTTTTTAAGGCAGCTTCAATTTCCGCAACAACCTGCTCTGGCGTCTTTCCCTTTTCCTCCACCTTCTCCACAACAAAATAATCCGGCGCTGCTGCCGCGAATTTTTGCACAACATCGGCCTTAAGGCTTGTTAGAACCCGGTGTGCAGGAAGGATGATAAGCCCCGGATCATTCATTGACGAGAGATACATCATCACAAACCGGGCCGGGTGGTCATCGGGCAGGGGGCCTTGGGTTTCCTCAAGCCAGCCCAAATAGTTGAGGGCTGTTTCGTAGCGGTGGTGCCCATCTGCAATGAAAAGCTCCTTGTCTGCAAGGGCAGCGGTTATCTGCTTGCAGATTGTTTCATCGGTCAGGCGCACAAGGGCGTGCTCCTGGCCGTCTGCGGCAGCAAAGGCAATGTCTTTTGGCTCTTGCTCCATCGCCTTTTGCATGAGCGAGTAAACAGCGCCGTCTTCATCAGGAAAAAGGGAGAAAACAGGCGAAAAATTGCTGTGGCATTGCTTGAAAAGGCCAAGCCTTTCGGATTTTACCTGGGAGAAGGTCTTTTCGTGGGGCCGGACAACGCCCTTGTCAAAGGCCTCCAGGCGGATTCTTGCAATAAGGCCAAGGCGGTTGTGCTTTATATTGTTTGCTGAAAAGCTCTGGCTTGTCACATAAAAGGCGGGTTTTTCATCCCGCACAAGTATGCCTTCTGCAAGCCACTGCTCAAAGTGCCTTGCAGCCCTTGTGTGTGGGTTTTCCGTTTGGGAATCATTGGCCTGGGCCTTGTTTAATATGAGCCTTATGACATTGTTTTCATGGGCTGCATAAAAGGCGTCCTGCTGGGCCTTGCTTATGACATCATAGGGCGGCGTGACCACAAGGGAGGGGTCGGAGATTTTTTTTTGGTTATACAGTATGCCGCAAAAGGGAACCACCTTGGCCATGACAATTTTCTTTCATCTAAAGTTGGAAATGAGCCGAAAAGGCCATCATTCCGGGGCATTCTCTGCCCAGCGGAAAAAACAAAAACTTTTTACTCCGTGGCTCCAATACACCCTATGGAAATCAACAGCAAGGTTTTTTTGGCGGAACTTTTTAAGATGGATTCAAATAACAAGGCCCGATTGCAGGAGAAACCGGCCCGGCCTTGTTTTGCCGGGAATTGGAAAGAATTTTTTTAAGGAATCAAATCAAATCCCTTTTCCAAAGGCGCAGTGGGGATATGAGCACTCCAGGCAGTCTTTGCAAAGCCCGCCATGCCCCAGAAAGGCCATCTCCTTTTTGCCGATTCTCTCCCCGGCAAGCAGGCGCGGCAGTATGAGATCCAGCACCGTGACCCTGTGGTGCAGTCCGCAGGCAGGGACTCCCAGAAGGGGGACATCGTTGATGTAGGCCGTAAGAAACATGGCCCCAGGCAGGGCCGCAGCCCCGTAATGCACGGGGTTTGCTCCGGCCCTCACAATGGCCTTGCGGGTTATGTCGTCAGGGTCAACGCTCATGCCTCCGCTTAAAAGCAGCAGGTCGCAGCCATTTTTAAGAAGGCCGGCAATGGCCTCAACAATTTTGTCTTCATCATCCGGGACAAAAACCGTTCCCGCCACCTCCGAGCCAAGGGCTGTTATCTTGGACTCAAGAATGGGGGCGAATTTGTCCTGAATAAGGCCGTAGTAAACCTCGCTTCCGGTAATCACAATCCCGGCCTTGGCCCTGGCCAGGGGCCGAACCGAAACAAGGCCGCCGTTCT
>JAGVAW010000325.1 GCA_020060085.1 Desulfobacterales bacterium | reverse complement strand
GGATTTTACTGCCATTCAAACCGGCCTTGATTTCTGCCTGAAGGCCGGAAACGCCCTGGTCAGCTTTTGTCTCTACATAAAAAAGCTTTTCTGGCCTTTTGACCTTGCCATTTTCTATCCGCATCCAGGCGAAGAACTCTCGCCCTTTGCTGTCGCCCTGGCTGCATTTCTCATATCCGCAGCCCTTGTTTTGGCTGTGGGGCTTCGCCGCACACACCCTTATATCCTGGCAGGTGGAATCTGGTTTGCGGCAGTAACAGGCCCTGCCCTGGGGCTTGTTCAAACCGGGGCGCAGGCAATGGCGGACAGATTTGCCTATCTGGCCCTTCCCGGCCTGTTGTGGATAATTGTATGGAGCGCTCACAGCCTTGCCCAAAGGCCTGCCGCACCCAAAAAGGCCATTGCCATAGGGGCTGCAATTCTCATTATAGCAGCCGGTGCAACCGGGGCAATGCAGGCGGCTGTGTGGCAAAGCCGCATCAGCCTTTACTCCCATGCCATAAAGGTGACAACCGGCAACTGGTTTGCCCATAACCGGTTGGGAATGGCCCTTGCAGATGCCCGCCATTATGAGGATGCCCTGTTCCATTATTCGCAATCCCTTGCAATAAGGCCGGACTATGCTGCTGCTGCAAACAACCTGGCCCTTTTGTATTTTGAAATGGGAAGGCCCGTGAAAGCAGCCGAAGTGCTTTTGGGCTTTACCGGCAAAAACCCGCATATTGAATCAGCTTCCATTTTAAACAACCTGGGAATGGCCCATGCGCAGACAGGCGACATTCAGGGGGCAGCCTTCTGGTTTGAGCAGGCCGCGCAAGCAGCGCCTACAGACAAAGCGGTTCTGCACAATCTTGCCCTTGCCTACCGGCTCTTGCCAAATACGGAAAAATCCGACAAGGTGTATGCAGCTATTCTTTTGCTGGACCCTCTAGATGCAACAGCCAGGTCATATTTCCAACAAAAAACGCCCAAAATTCTGGATGAATAAAGGAGCAAAAATGGAGCTTGTTGCCGCCCTTCACAAAAGAAAAAGCATCCGGGGCTATCTGCCGGACCCTGTGGAAAAGGCCCTGATTGAGGATATTCTCAAAAATGCCGTGCGCGCGCCTTCTGCCAACAACACCCAGCCCTGGGAATTCATTGTGGTGGCAGGACAAATGCTTGAGCAGATTGGACAAGAGAATGTCAAGCGACTTCGCGCCATGGAAATGCCTGCCCCGGAACATCCCTGGTTTGGCTGGCCAAAGGATTCGGTCTTCCGCCAGCGCCAGGTTGACCTTGCCAAAGAGCTGTTCTCCCTCATGGGCATTGAGCGGGACGACAAGCAGAAGCGCGATGCCTGGATGGAGCTTGGCTTTCGCTATTTTGGCGCACCTGCGGCCATTTTTATCCTTGCAGACAAATCCCTTTCCGATGCCGGGCCTTTGATTGACATCGGCGCTGTGATGCAGAACATATGCCTGCTGGCTGCTGAAAAGGGCCTGGGAACCTGCATTGAGGACCAGGGGGTGATGTACCCCCAGGTGCTGCGCCAGGTGGCAGGGTTTCCGCAAGACAAAAACATTTTGATTGCCATTGCCATAGGCTGGCCCGACCCGGCCTTTCCTGCAAATGCCGTGGAAACCGACAGGGTGCAGCCGAATAAAATAACAACCTGGATGGGCTTTTAAGAACAGATTCCTTAAACTAACAACTTGCTTGCAAAGGCAACAACCATGAACACTGATACCTGGGAGCAGTTTGGCCAAAAAATTTCCCGGCTTTTGAAAAGCCTTGAGGTGAATGCAGCAGGCAGCGGCCCCCTTGCCCAAAATGAGGGCTTTGCCCTGTGGCAGGCCTGGTGCGATGAAATCCGCAATGCAGAACGCTGCCTGTTTTTCTGCGGCAATGG
The DNA here is from genome assembly GCA_020060085.1 of Desulfobacterales bacterium. Classification (GTDB taxonomy): domain Bacteria; phylum Desulfobacterota; class Desulfobacteria; order Desulfobacterales; family Desulfatibacillaceae; genus JAGVAW01. The sequence goes on along the minus strand of JAGVAW010000325.1, from coordinate 32,589 downwards.
GGCATCGGCAAGCATGGCCAGCCATTTTGCCGCAGATGTTGCAAAAAACGGCCATATCCGCGCCCATGTGCTTACAGACCCATCGCTTATAACGGCAATAGGCAATGATCTTTCCTTTGACAGGGTTTTTGCAGAGCCTTTGGAATGGTGGATGCAGCCCTCGGATATGCTCATTGCCATAAGCTCGTCAGGCAACTCCCCCAATGTGGTGAAAGCTGTTGAAACCGCCCTGGCTCTAAAGGGGCGGGTTGTGACCCTTTCGGCCATGAAGCCCAATAACGCCATAAGAAAACTTGGCTCGCTCAACTTTTTCGTGCCTGCGCCAAGCTATGGCGAGGCCGAGACAGCCCACGCAGCCATCCTTCACCACTGGATGAACCTCATGGAAGCTTCGGGCAGGGCATAGGCCAAATATGGAAGAACACCCCAAAACCTCCCGGCTTATTCTGCGGGGCTTTGCTGTCATGGGGCTTACCCTTGCCTGCCTTGTCCTCATAAGCATTGTTCTGGAGCTTTTGGGGGCGGATGCAAAAATTTCGGGCCTGTTTTACGATTCGGAAAGCGGTTGGCGCCTTTATGCAAAACAGCCCTGGATAAGCCTTTACAGGTTCGGAACAATTCCAGGCCTTTTGCTTGGCATAGTCGCCCTTGGGGTGTGGATATTCTCTCTTTCCTACCCGCGTGTTGCACCCTGGAGGCGATACGCACTTCTTGTGCTGCTTACCATTGTTGTTGGCGGCGGCATTGTGGTCAACGGGTTTTTAAAGCCCTACTGGGGACGGCCCCGGCCTGTTCAGACCCAGATTTTTGACGGGGCCTGGGAATACCGCGCCCCCCTTTCTCCGGGCGTTCCGGGCAAGGGTACTTCCTTTCCCTGTGGGCATTGCACCATGGGCTTTGTGTTTGTTTCGCTTTGGTTTGTAAGAAGAAAAAGCCCGGGCCTTGCCTGGGCAGGGCTTTGCAGCGGACTTGCCTGGGGGGGCTTTTTGAGCGCGGCAAGGGTGGTTCAGGGGGCGCATTTTACAAGTGATGCAATCTGGTCTTTGGGGGTGATTCTGCTTACAGCCCAGGGCCTGTACTATTTTGTGCTGCGAATTCCGGCCCACGAGGAAAAGGCCGCCAATGCGCCCGGCATTCCGGCAACAGAGCAATTGGGCACGGAAACTGTGGAAAGCCCTGAAAAGAGTGTTTCCGAAAGAAAAGCGCCCGGCAAAAGAAGGCTTGCTATTGCCTTTGTCATACTGGCAGGGCTGATGACACTTTTCTTTCTCTCCCGAAGGCCTGTTTACGAGGCCCTTCATGTTCCGATTTACCTTGTCACCGGCACCGAAAGGCTTATACTTGTAACCAATGTGGAGCCATCCAGGGTAACAATAAGCCACCTGCCCATTGAGCTTGCCCAGCTCCGCTTCGAGTCCCAGGGCTTTGGCCTGCCCTTTTCAAAGTGGATAACCCACCTTTTTGTAAAGGATTACAACAAAACTCGTGAATACTGGGTTCTCATGGAAACAAGGGGCTATTTTTCAGAGATGGATCATTTTGTTGTCATACAGATGCCCCAGGCCCTAAAGGATGTAACCAGCGTGGATTTGCGAATCGAGCCGGACGCGGCCTTTCCCAAGCGACCCTGAAGTTTTGGCAAAATCCTTCTTGCCAAGCACCATGCACCCGGCTATAATAATTTGATTATTGGTAACAGGCATGGAGCACCGTTTTAATTGATCACACCCCTGCCAGAATTAAAAGGAGGGCTTTATAAATGAAGCGCCTTTCCGCAGCCTTGCTGTTGGCCGCAATAATGCTTGTGGTGCCAGCCCTGGCCCTTGCCGGTGAAGCCGGCATGACAAGCCTGGGCCTGCGTGCCGGTTACTGGCAATACAAGGGCGATGAAGGAGCCTTTGGCGGCCAGGTTGAGCTGGGGGCTGATCCGGCCTTTGGTTTTGCCGCCAGCGCCAGCTATTTCCCCATAAACAACTTTGCCCTGGTTTTGGATGTTGAGCATGTGCGCACCAAGCTCACCCTCAACGACAGGGAGGTGGGGGACCTTCATCAGACGCCCATTCTGCTTTCATTGCGCTTCCAGCCCACCCTGGGGGATTACTTCATGCCCTACCTGGGCGGCGGCGGCGGCTACTATTTCAATTACTTCAAGCATTTTTTTACACCGCTTCAGGACACCTCCATAAAGGACAACTACGGCTGGCACCTTTGCTTTGGGGCGGATTACCTGCTTGACGAGCTTCTTACGCCCCATACCGCCCTGTCTCTTGACATCCGTTATGCTGCAAACCGCTCGGAAGAGGAAAATATCCCTAACCCCGACCCCCTTACCCTGGATGCCTGGGTGATTTCCTCGGGTTTTAAAATCTACTGGTAGCCATAGGCCTGCTTTTGAAAAAGCACGGGGGAAAGCCTTTTTAAGTGGCTTTTCCCCGTTTTTTGTTGCTCCCAAAAGGCTAAAGCAACCCTTTCAACTCACAACAACTCCGTGGCGCATAGCAATTTTCTCGAACATCCGCGCAAGGCCTGCGGCAAGGGCATAGATTGATTCCACAGGCAGATTTTTCTCCCCTGTGGAGTCAAAAAAAACATTCAGAGAGGACTCCATGCCATCACCGGGCTTCCAGTAGCAGATGCGCACAGGTACAAGGGGAAGCGGATAGAGAGTGACGGCAATGTCGGACTGATGGAAGTCCTGGGCCTTCCGCCCCCCGAAAAGATCCATCATGTCATCAAAAAGCTCCGGGTAGCTGTCTGCAACTTTGCGCATGGACTCTTCGCAAACCTTGTGGAAAAGCCCGTACCACTCCATTCCCTTGGAAAACTCCCTAAAGGAAACCCATTGCCCGGAAAGGGGCACTCCCTGGCAGTCGAGTATGTAGCTTAAAAGCGGAACAGCCAGCCACATGTGCAAATGGATTTCCGAATACAGGTTGCCCTGCCCGTCAACGCTTACAAGCTTTCCGCAAACAGGAACCGTGAGCTTTTTATTGGCATAGGACGCCCCTATGCGGCTGGCTGCCTGTTCAAGGCCAGTCTGTTGAATGCGGCTTTTCAACAGATCGAGAAACTGCTTCTGATCCCTTTCCATGTCTGCGCCGCGCCGCCCTTTTATGCTGTATTGCGCAAGCTCTTCCTTTGGAATGACCGGGCATTCATCAAGGTTTCTCCTGCCATTGATAACCGCTGCGGCAAAGGCCAGGCAGGTGGGTTCGCCGCACTTGCGGCAGTTGGACCTGTCAACAATTTTCAGAATATCCACAGGCGATTTAAGCTCTTTCACGGTCAACCTCTTTTGGAGAAAGTTTTTTTGCAGCAGACAATACAGCCGCCCGGCAAAAAACGAAGAACCCTTATAAGCCAGAAAGATAGACCTCTTTTTTGCTGGAAGGATTCAAAAATATTGCGGCTGATTTTGCAACCCCAAAAAAAATCTGCGGCCTTCCTGGTCCGGCAACTGTTGCATAACTGTTGCAATCGTCTTGCGACTTGTTGCCCCTTGTTGTATTCTTCTGCCTGCACCCAAGCAAAAAGGCTTTGTCATGATCCGGTTCATCGAGTTCTTTAAGGGCCGCCTGGCCTTCAAACTGTTTGCCATTGTAAGCATACCCCTGTTTTTGGGGCTTGTGGCCTGGACTGCATTCACCATACTTTACAGCAGCCAGTATATCAATGCTGCGGCTCTGGCCATAGGCGCAGATCCGGCCCATGCCAGCGAGGATCTGGCATCCTTCACCCGAAACACCATAGCTTTTGCCGCAGCCATCCTTCTGCTCACCTCCGGGGCAATAATCCTGATGATTTTAAAGGTGGTAAACCGGCCGGTCAATGCCCTGATGCGCGCCACAAGGCGCTTTGAAAGGGGCAACTACCTTGCCGGAGCAGATGTCAGCCAGAACGATGAGCTTGGCAGGCTGGCCGTGGCCGTAGGCCGCATGGGACGGGAAATTTACGCCAAACAGAGGGAGCTTAACCGCCAGAGGGATGAATATCAGCAGCTTTTTGAAACCGTGCCGTGCATAATCACGGTTCAGGATCGGCGCTTTCGGCTCATAGGCTACAATCGCGAATTTGCCCGGCAGTTTGACCCCAAGTCAGGCGACTACTGCTATCACGCCTACAAGGGCCGGTCATCCAAATGCCCGGACTGCCCGGTGGCCCGCACATTTGAGGATGGACGGACCCACCACAGCGAAGAAATGGGCGTTGACAAGGATGGCACGGTTCGCCACTGGCTGGTGCGCACCGCGCCCCTTACAGACGATGCAGGCAATGTTGTGGCCGCAATGGAGATGAGCCTTGACATAAGCGGCATTCGCCGGTTGCAGAGGCAGCTTGAGCAGACCGAGAAAATCTACTTTGCCATATTCAACAACATTCCAAACGCCGTTTTTGTGCTTGACCGCAACACCCTTGAAATAACCGACTGCAACGATGCTGCCCATAAAATATATGGATATGACAAAAACGAGCTTGTGGGCAGCAATTTTTTAAACCTTTTTTGCGATGATGAAAAGGAGCGGATAAAGGGCCTGCTGACATCGGTCCCCATTATCAACAGGGTACGCCAGATAGCAAAGGACGGGCGCCGCCTTTTTGCAGACATCCGCATTTCTCCGGGCAAGTTTCCCGGCGGTGATGTACTTCTTGTGACAGCAAGCGACATAACAGCGCGTCTGGCAGCCGAGCAGCAGCTCATCCATGCAGGCAAAATGGCCACTTTGGGCGAAATGGCCACAGGGGTTGCCCACGAACTCAATCAGCCCCTCACCGTTATCAAGTCAGCATCCAGCTTCATTGTGCGCAAAATTGACAAGGCCGGGCAGGAGAACACTGCCCCGGATATGGCCATACTTGCAGACATGGCCGGTGAAATAGACACCCATGTGGACAGGGCAACACGCATAATAAACCATATGCGCGAATTTGGCAGAAAACCGGATATGGCCCTTTCCCCTGTTGACCTTAATCACATAATGACCAGATCTTACGAATTTTTCCGCCGCCAGCTTGAACTGCGCAATATTTCCGTTGAATGGAACCTTAAAGATAACCTTCCCCCCATACTCGGAGATGCAGGCCGCCTGGAGCAGGTTTTCATTAACCTGCTTATCAACGCCAGAGACGCCATTGATGAAAATTGGGCCACCGCTTTGCCAGAAGAAAAGCCAAGTCGCATAATTTACCTTTCCACCAAACTTGAAAATGGAAGGGTTATTGCCCAAGTTGCCGACACGGGAAAAGGCATTGAGCCATTGGTTATGGATCGGCTTTTCGAGCCATTTTTCACCACCAAGAAGGTGGGTGAGGGAACAGGGCTTGGCCTTTCCATAACCTATGGCATTGTTACGGATTGCGGCGGTGAAATAAAGGCCGCCAACTCCCCGCAGGGCGGGGCGGTTTTCACCCTTTCCTTTCCTGCCCAGAAAGCTATTGATTCGTGAATTTCTCTGCTGCCAGAAATACCATTAAAAACATCCTTCTTGTGGATGACGAGCCGGGCATAAGAAAGGTTCTTGCCTCAATTCTTGATGATGAGGGCTTTTGTACGCACACGGCCCCGGATGCCCAACAAGCCCTTGAAACCTTTAAAATCGTCCGGCCCTGCGTTGTAATAACCGACATAAAAATGCCGGGATATGACGGACTATGGCTGCTGGACCGGATAAAAAATGAAGACCCCGGCGTTGAGGTGATAATGATAACCGGCCACGGGGATATGGACTTGGCTGTGGAGAGCCTCAAACATCAGGCCAGCGATTTTATAACCAAGCCAATCCGCGATGACGCCCTTAAGGTTGCCCTGGAAAGGGCTGCCAGAAGAATTGCCCTGCGCAGGCAGTTGGAGAGCTATACCCAGGGTCTTGAGCACATGGTGGAGGAAAAGACCCAAAAGCTTTTGGAGGCCCAGCGCATGGCTGCTGTGGGCCAGACCGCCGCAGCCCTTGCCCACACCATAAGAAACATTGCCGGCTCCCTGAAGGGCGGAACCTTTGTGATTGAAAAAGGCCTTGAGCTTGATGACAGGGATTACCTGGTTCAGGGCTGGGAGATGGTAAAAAACAATGTGGAGCGAATTTCGCGTCTGGCAATGGATCTATTGCATTACGCCAAAAGCGATTCGGTTTGCCCGGAGCCTGGTGAGCCTGACTCCCCTGCCCGCCTTGCTTTGGATGCACTGCAAGGCAAGGCCGCTGAATTGGGCGTGAGCCTGTGCGCCCAATATGCAGGCCCTGGATATGGCCTTTTCATGGATGAGAAGGCCGTGTCCCTCTGCCTTCAAAATCTTCTTGATAATGCCATTGATGCCTGCCTCTCCCCGGAAGCCCTGCCAGGGGAAAAGATTGTGAATCTGGCTGTCCGGCGTATTCCCGGCAAGGGAGTATCCTATGAAATAAGCGACTCCGGGCCGGGCGTTGATTCTTCCGTGCAATCAAAGATTTTTTCCGAATTTTTCACCACCAAAGGCAAAAACGGCACGGGGGTCGGGCTTTTGCTCACAAAAAAAATAGCCCGGCATCACAATGGAGATGTGTTCTTTGTAAGCGAGCCGGGTAAAGGCGCAACCTTTACGCTTTACCTTCCCGGAGCAGCATCATGAGCCAAAAAAGCGCTGGTGACCTGCTTGCAGACAAGGCCTTTACCCCCTGGCTGGAGATGGCCCAGGCCTTGGATTCCATTGGCGCAGGCCTTGTGCTTGCAGACCTGAAAGGCAAAATCATCTTTGCCAGCAAAACAGCTCTGTGGCTTACAGATAAGACAGAAGAAGAGTTGATTGGAAAACCCTGCTCACAGGCTCTTGGCTTTGGGCCGGATTCGCCCTGTCCTTCTCCGGGCGCAGACCAGGACGCGAAAACTGCTGACATCAACCCTGTGTGGCGGGCCGTAAGGGATGAGCATGGCAAAACAGCAGGCCATGCAGCCCTTTTTCAGGATCACAGCGCATTCAGGGATCTGCTTTCCAGGGTTCGACACGAGGACAGGCGGCTCAAAACCATTCTTGATACCCTTGAAACAGGCGTGCTCACAGTGGATAGGGGCGGGCATATCAGCTTTTTCAATGCAACAGCCGAAACCCTGACCGGATACGCAAGAAGCGAAATACTCGGCAAACATTTTTCTATGCTCTTTGCCCACAAGGTGAACCCGGATGTCTATCTTCTGCAAAAAACCATTGCAGACGCAAAGCCGCGTGTAAGCCGGGAGGGCATTTTAAAAACCAGCAAGGGAGAGCGAATACCGGTGCGCGCCCGCTACATGGCCCTAAAAAACGAGCAGGGCCGGGTCATCGGCGGGCTGGTAACCTTTTCGGACCTCTCTTTGATGTATCAGCTTGAAGGGGTCATAAGGGACAAATACACATTTTTCGACATGGTGGGCCAAAGCCCGGCCATTACCCGGCTTTTTGAGATAATTCCCGTGGTGGCCGCCTCTGACGCCACAATCCTAATAGAAGGCCCCACCGGAACAGGAAAGGACCTCCTTGCCAAGGTCATACATAATGCCAGCCCGCGTGCCAAAAAGCCCTTGATCAAGGTAAACTGCGCGGCCCTGCCGGACACCCTGCTGGAATCCGAGATGTTCGGCTATTCAAAGGGCGCTTTCACGGGGGCAGACAAAGACAAGCCAGGCAGATTCCAGGATGCTGACAACGGCACCCTTTTTCTGGATGAAATCGGCGATATGCCCCTTGCCCTTCAGGCCAAACTTTTGCGGGTCATTGAAGACAAGGAATTCTACCCCCTGGGAGGCCGCAAGGTGGTAAGGGTCAACACGCGCATAATAGCGGCCACAAACCGGGATCTGATGAGCGCCGTTGCCCAGAAGGCCTTCCGCCAGGATCTTTTTTACCGGCTCAATGTGGTTCGCCTTGAGCTGCCGGCTTTAACCCAACGCAAGGTGGACCTGCACCTGCTTGTGGCCCACATCCTGCGCCGCCTGTGCGCCACAAGGGAAACCTCGGTGGAAAAAATCTCCGAGCCTGCCATGAAGCTTATTCTGGAGCATGATTATCCGGGTAATGTGCGGGAGCTGGAAAACATTCTTGAGCACGCACTTATTTTGTGCCCCGGAGCCATAATAGAAAAGGAGCACCTGCCCGACTTTTTGGAGCGGGCCGTACGCCAGAAACAGGGCCTGGAGGCTGATTCGGATTCTTCTGCCGCGCCCACAGCCCTTGACCTGGAGCGCCAGGCCCTGACAAGGGCACTTGAAAAACACCGTGGCAACCAGAGCGCAGCAGCCAAGGAGCTTGGAATTCACAGGACAACGCTTTGGAGAAAGGCAAAAAAGCTGGGGATAGGAGTGTTTTAAGCCTATCTGCGCCAGAATTCAGGCACCAGAAGAACAATAACCGTGTATATTTCCAGCCGACCAAGAACCATGCACACCATTAGCAGCCATTTGGCCCCGTAAGGCAGCCCGGCAAAATTCTCCATAGGCCCCACCGCACCAAAGCCAGGCCCTATGTTGCCTAAAGCCGAGGCAACCCCGGAAAAAGCAGTGGTCAGATCCACACCCATGAGTGCCAGGGCAAGGGAAAAGACAGCAAACAGGCCCACATAAAGAGCCAAAAACGCTGTCACCCCTTTCAATACCTCTTCGGAAACAACCCGCTTGCCCAGACGCACCGGCAAAACAGCCCTGGGATGAATAAGCTGCATCAACTCCCGGTAGCAATACTTGAAAACAAGCATCAGCCTTAAAAGCTTAACCGCCCCGGCAGTGGAGCCAGCGCATCCGCCGATAACCATGCATGAAAAAAGAACCATCTTGCTGGCTGAAGGCCAAAGCTCGTAATCCGCAGATGCATAACCTGTTGTGGAGAGAAGGCTTGCCACCTGGAAAGCCCCATAGCGCAGGGCTTTTTCAGAGCTTTCATAAAAGCCTGTCCGCAAATCCACAAAAACAATAAGAATAAAGATCGCAAGCAGTATGAGGAAGAAACGGCATTCAGGGTTTGCAAGGTATGCCTTTGGATTGCCCTGGAGCAGGCTGTAATGAAGGGAGAAATTTATTCCTGCAAAAACCATGAAAAAAAAGACAACCCACTCAAAATAGGCGCTGCCGTACTGGCCCAGCGAAGCATTCTGGGTTGAAAATCCGCCTGTGGGCAGCGTGGTGAGGGCATGGCACACAGCATCGAAAAGGCCCATGCCGCCAGCAAGCAGAAAAAGGGCTGCAAGGAGCGTGAGCAGAAAATAAACCTTCCACAAAACCTTTGCCGTGTCGTGAATTCGCGGGGTGAGCTTGTCAGGCATGGGGCTTGGAACCTCTGCCTTGTAAAGCTGCATTCCGCCAACGCCCAGAAAAGGCAGTATGGCAAGCGAAAGCACAATTATGCCCATGCCGCCAAGCCATTGGATGAGGCTGCGCCACAGAAGTATGCTTTTTTCAACTGCCTCAATATCGGCCAAAACCGATGAGCCTGTTGTGGTGAAACCGGAAAAGGACTCAAAGGCGCAGTCGCAAAATGAGCCGAACACCCCGCCGAAATAAAAGGGCAGCGCCCCGAAAATTCCTGCCCCAACCCAGGTGAGGGTTACAATGGCAAAACCATCCCTGTGGGTAAGGCCGTTATCCAGCTTGCGAAAATAAAGAAACAGCCCTCCCCCGGCTCCCACGGTCAGGGCCGTTGCCGCTGCAAAGGCTTTTATGCTTTTGGCCTCCCCCAGGTAAAGCCCCAGCAAAAGGGCTGGCAGCATTGCCAAGCCTATAAACGCAATCAACACTCCGACAATTCTGAAAACCCTTGACCAGCGCATGACAATACCTTTTTGGCGCGTTAGCTCGGATAATTCACGAGCTTGATTTGTGTACTGGCAAGGCTAGAGGGGCTTTAGACATACTGAAAGTATGTCGAGACCCCGAGAACGCAGCCAGTGCGCGAATCAGGCTCGCCCGAAGGGTGAAAAATTTTGCCGTTTAAACAGTTTTTGCATCAAAAGCAGACTTTATTTTCGATCAAGCCTAAAAAATACACCTATCTATTTGTAAATATTTTATATTTTCTGATAGGCAAAATTTTTCATCAATTATTCGGGCTAGAAAAATTCCAATTTTACTGCAAGGGCCTTTTCCACCTTTGGCACTGCCTTGCGGGTGGAAAGAATGATTATGTGGTCCCCTGGCTCGATAACGGAATCGCCTGAAGGAATGATAACCTGCCCATTGCGCAGAATGGTTATGATGAGCGCACCACGGGGAAAATCCAGATCCTTTATGGGCCTGCCCACAATGTCGGAGGTTTCCAGGGCCACAGCCTCCAGCACTTCAGCCCTTTCGCCCTTCAGGGCTATGGATGAAAGAACCATTCCGCGCCTTACAAGGTGCAAAATTGTGTTGATTGCAGAAAGCCGGGCAGAGACCACAAGATCCAGGCCCAGTGCAGGCATCATGGAAAGATAGCCGAACTTGTCGATTCGGGTGATGGCCGTCTTTGCGCCCATTCGCTTTGCAACAAGGGCAGTGAGTATATTTGTTTCCTCATCACCTGAAAGGGTGATAATTACATCCATGTCCGCAACATTTTCCTCGCTCAAAAGCTGGTGATCGGAGCCATCGCCGTTTAGCACAACAACATGCTCCAGGCAGGCTGCAATCTTTGCAGCCTTGGCAGCATTTTTTTCAATGAGCTTTGTGTGAATGCCTTTTGATACAAGCAGCCCGGCAAGGGCCACGCCAGAGCGGCCTCCGCCCACAATCATGGCCCGGCGCACCTTTTCGCGGCTTATGCCAAAAACGGAAATGGCTGCAAGGAGCTGGTCAGCCTCCTCGGCCAGATAGACAACATCCCCTGCCAGTATCGTATCCCTGCCTGTGGGTATTATAAGCTCCTCGCCGCGCACAATGGCTGCCACAAGGATTTTCCTTGTTCCGGCAACCCTTGCAATACCGGAGAGCTTTACCCCTGCCATAGGCGAAAGAGGCTCCACCCGGATGCCCGCAAGCTTTACCCTGCCGTCTGCAAACTCGGCCACATCAAGAGCGCCGGGTACGGAAAGAAGCCTGTCAATGGTGCGGACCATTTCCTGTTCCGGGTTTATTATCGCATCAATGTGGGGCCTATCCTTTTGAAGGCTTTGGGCAAGCTCCGAGTAGTCCATGTCCCTGATGCGGGCAAGCTTTCTGGTGGCAGGGGAGAGAATGTCTGCAAAAAGGCAGGACGCCAGATTAATTTCATCGGAATCCGCTACAGCCAGAAGTATTTCCGCGCTTTTTACACCCGCCTCCTCCAGAACAGCAGGGCTGGACCCGGAGCCTTCCAGCACCTGCACATCCAACAGGTCCAAAACCCGGCGCAAGGCTTCGGGCTTAGGGTCGATAACAACCACATCCTTGTTTTCCGCTGCAAGGCGGCCTGCAATGTGAAAGCCGACCTCGCCTGCCCCGACAATGATTATTTTCACAAAAAGACCCTGTTCAATTGCTAAAGGGTTATGGCTTTGGGAAAATTGTCAAAATGGATATCCTGTTCCTTATTTTGGTTGGCATACCAAATGGGTATAGTCCAGATGTGTGCAGGATGTCAATGTGTTATAACTAATTGATATAGTTTGTTTTTTAAGCGTAAAATCTTAAGGTTGCAACAAATGCGGCAACCCCTGCAAGGGCTGCAATGTCTTGTGCGGAGGCTTTAAACTCCTGGGGGGTGCGTGTATCGCTGTAACAGCGGGCTGTCATGGCAAGGGCAAGATTTTGCGAGCGGGAAAACACGGTGCGCAAAAGCGCGGTGGCAAAAAGCCTCAAGCGCCGCACCGGGTTTTTTACCTGCTCCACCCCGCGGGCCTGCTGGGCACAGGATACGGCGTTGGATGAAGCCAGGATGCCCGGCAAGAGGCTCAAAAGAAGGCCCATCATGGATGCAATTCGAGCGTGGGGAACCCCTGGCAGGGGCCTTAAAAACCATTCCACAGTCGCCCTTATGCGGCTGTTGGGGGTTGTTGCTGCAAACAGCACGCCGCAGGCTGTAACCAGAAAAAGCCTCCAGGCCAAAACCAGCCCGTGGGCAAGGCCGGGTCTTGAAACACCAATCCACCCAAGCTGCATAAGCTCCTCGCCGGGTGTAAAAAGAGCATGGGTGGCTACAAGAAAAAACAGAAAAATGAAAAAAACTTTCAAGTCTTTGGCAATCCGCAACAGGGCAAGGCCTGAAACAGCTGCAGCTGCAGCAGGTATCAGCGAAAGGCCGGCCAAAGCAGCCGGACCCGCCCCAAAGGCCGCGCCGCCGGTCATCACCAGAGCGGCAAGCTTGCACCGGGAATCCCAGTCATGCAGAGGCGAAGAACCTGACTGGGCAGAGAATGTTGCAGGCTCACGCATACGGTATCCGCCCCCAGGGCCTTAAGCCAAGAATCTGGCTTTCCCCGGCAAAGTCGTCAAGACCGCCGTCACGAATTACAGCCCCCTTTTCCATTATCAGAATTCTGCTGCAAAGCCCCTGCACAAGTTCCACATCGTGGGTTGCAACAACAAGGGTCGTCCCCAAATCCCTTAACCGAAGCAACTCTTCCAGCAGGGCCGTTTTTCCGGGCCAGTCCAGGTTGCTAAAAGGCTCGTCAAGCACAATAATTTTTGGCTCCATTGCCAAAACCCCGGCAATGGCAAGCCGCCTCTTTTCGCCGCTGGAAAGGGTTTCCGTCCTTTTTGCGGCAAGGGGTGAAAGCCCTGTCCAGTTCAGGACCTTTTCCACCCGGCGCTTTACCTCGGACATAGGCAGATTCAAGTTTTCCGGGCCAAAGGCAACATCTTCATAAACCCTTTCCTCCACAATCTGGGCAGATGAATCGGCAAATACCATGCCCACATTCAGCCTTGCAAAAACAGCATCCTTTTTTGTGCAGACTCCAAACACCCTTACTTGGCCGCTTGAAGGCAGGGCAAGCCCGTTGGCATGGCGCAGAAGGGTGGATTTGCCGGATCCGTTTCTGCCGCAAAGGGCAATGCACTCCCCAGGCATTACAGAAAAGCTCACCCTGTCCAGGCCCCTGGTCCTGTCTGCATATAAAAAGGAGACATCCTCAAAAATCAGGGCAGGCTCGGTCATTGATGTCCCTTGTCAGCAGCAGACCGCCCTGTCATGCGGCGCAGCAGACGGACGGCAGGCAGGGCGGCAGCCATCTTTATGCAGTCAACAGCCAGAAATCCGCTCATTCCAAAAGCCAGCGCCCAAAAAGCCTTTTCCGGAAAAAGGTGCTTGAGCCAGGCAAGGCCCATGCCGTAGATGACTATTGTGCCAAGCAGCATGGCAGCCACATCCCGCCACAGGGAGGGCTTTTTGGTTCCCGAAACCAACCCCATGAGAATTGCAGCAGGAAGATACCCAAGCAGAAAGCCCCCAGTGGGGCCTGCAAACTGGCCCCAGCCCCCGGCAAAGCCCGCAAAAACGGGAAGCCCCACTGCACCGGCTGCCAGATAAAGAAAAAGGGCGCCCCCGGCCAGCCGCCACGAAAGGGCCAGGCCTGTTACATAAACAAAGTAGTTCTGCAAAACCACGGGCACGCCCAAAAAGGGAGTTGGAATTGCTATCCATGCGCCCACGGTTATTAGCGCCGCCATAAGGGCCACAAAAACAACATTCTGCACTTCCTGCAAAGAAAGGGGTTTTGTTGAACTGTTTTGGCTCATTTTTGCGGCTCCAGAATCTGATGAAGGCAATCGCCATAAGTGATGCGCTCCACGGTCTTATCCGCCTTTTCCACCAGCAGGGCGCCGTCAGTATCCACATCCCTTGCACTGCCCTCAATCTGCTGGCGGGGGGTTTGAATAAGAACCTTGCGGCCAAGTGTGCATGAAAGCTCTCTCCAGTCATCAATAATGTTTGCGTCCGCAGGGTCGCATACTTCCATTTTCTCCAAAAAGGCTTCAAGAATGTTCCGGCGGGGAAAGGGTTTTCCCAATAATTCCTTTAGGGAAACAGATTTTGGCTCAAAGGCCTGGGGCGAGTTGTTGACATTTATGCCCACCCCCAGGTTGAGATAGGAAACAAGATCCCCCTCCCCTGCCATTTCACTTAAAATGCCTACAAGCTTTTTTTCATCCACCAGAATATCGTTGGGCCATTTGACCATTGCCGCAACACCGGTCAGATCTCTTAAAGCCCTGCAAAGGCAGACCGATGCAGCAAAAAGCGCCCTGTGAGCAAGGGCAACCGGCAGGGTTGGCCGCAATACCAGGGTGAAGTAAAGCCCCCCGGCATCAGAAAGCCATTTCCGGGAAAGGCGGCCCCTGCCCCTGGTCTGCTGCCCTGCAATAACCACGGTTTTGGGCGGGCAGCCCTGGCGGGCCATTTCCCTTGCCTTGTCCATGGTGCTTTCCAAAGATTCAAAATAATGGATGTTTTTTTGACGACCGGAAAATTCAAAGGGATAGACAAAATCTCCCCAGGATTTGAGAAAATAGCCGCCAGGGCCTGAATCAATCTCGTATCCTGCTTCCTTGAGGGCCTTGATATGCTTGAACACAGCCACGCGGGACACCCCAAGGGACTTGGCCATGCCCGGCCCTGATACCGGCCCGTCGCTGCTGCGAAGCATTGCAAGTATTGCACTTTTCATAAAGGCCAAACCCTTGCCGAAAAGTTTGTTAACCATATTGGACAAGCCTGGTTAACAAACGCCGCCAAGCCTGTCAAGGCCTTATATTTGGCCGAAATAAGACCTTATTTTTGCTGCTTTTCTATGTATTTTGGCATTCTGTTGCTCAATTTTTCTAGCTCTGCCAGAAAATAATCTTAAAAAGCCTTGCCAGATTTAAGAGAAATTGGAAGTAATTTTGAGCGGTGATTTTCACCAGTCACCCGGTTTTTTTCACCAGGCCATGAAACTGCCCACACGGAAAAATACCAGTTTTTAGGTGTAATAAACGGCCAATCACTAAATTTTTTCACAAAAGTAAAATTTTGGAACCATAATTGCATTGGAATGGGGCAGGTATGAAATGGCTAGTGTTGGGGGGAAATCGCGAGATAGCCGTTAACTCCTAAATCTGCGAGGTAAAAATGAGAAATTTTGACTGCCCCAGTTACGATGCTTGCTTGAGCAGGGCGGCCATGGCCAACTCCCCCGGATTTGACTGTGCGGCCTGCCCTCATGTCAAGGCCCGTGCTCCACGAGAGGAGTTTGACATCATTTCTTATCACCTTTTGCTGCGAGCCATTTTTCGGCCCGACCTTTACGCCCGTTACCGGGGTGCCAAAGGCGTACGCAAACCCCGTTTGAACACCGAAATGGCCTGTTCACCAGCATAAGTCCGGCCTTTTTGCTCATTTATAAAACCGGCCTTTTGCCAAGTGTGCTTTTTGAGGTTGCGATGTCGCTTTGCGGCATCGCAACTTAAAAAAGAAAGGTTTGGTCTGCTCTTATCCGTATATTGAAACCGGCATATATCCGGCCCCTACCTTTTTAAATGCAGGCGGCTTAATAAAATCTTTGTGCCAACACATCCACAGCGCAATAACAGCCCTGTATTATCCGCTCTTCCGGAACATGACTGATTCGCATATAGCCATTGACATACTCCAAATAATATTTACTATCAAAAAGGAAAAGAATTGGCTTGAAAGCAGGGTAAAAATCTGCCAATAAGCCTCATGCTTTGGGCAAAAAATGCTTGGCGCATAAGTCAATGAGTGTGCCGCAAAAAAAACTCACAAGCCGGGCCGCTTTTTGATAAGGTGTTTTATGGTAAGTTTTCCGCTCGGCTTTTTAAGGAGCGGAATAAAGCTTTGTCAGGGGGTTTTTGTGGTTACAGGCTTTATGCCTGACCCCAAAAAACCTTTGAAAACAAGGCATGGAGCCTGAATCAAAAACAGGCTCCGGTTTTTTTTATCAACTTTTTTTTACAACAAGGGAGTCAGCCATGTTGGAGGTAACCCAGTCGGCAACCAAAAGATTTGCCGAGTATTTCGAGCAGCAGGAAAAGGTGACGCCCATTCGGGTATTTTTGAACGAAGGCGGATGAGGCGGCCCAAGCCTTGCGCTGGCTCTGGATGAGCCGCGTGACAATGATGAAACCTTTAAGGTCAACGGGTTCACCTTTCTTGTGGAAAAGGATTTTCTGGAAAAGACAAAGCCCATTACCATTGATTTTACACCCATGGGTTTTCACATATCTTCCAATCTGGATCTAGGCCCCAAGAGCGAGGGCTGCGGGGGTTGCGGCGGCGGCTGCTAAAATGCCCCCTGTCAGGATGTGGGACATATCAGTATAAAAACTGCTTGCCGGGCAGGGTCTGATGCAATATTTTGCGTCAAGAACCTGCCCGGCTTTATTTTTTTGGGGCCTTCAACAGCCTGAATCTTTCCACCCTTTTATTTTGCCTGAACGATTTTTAGCCTCTTTGACTTTCCGCGCAAAAACCGCCAAAATGTTGAAGCTCGTAAGGCAAAAGAATAGTTGCTCAATGTGAGGGGAATTTTCGCCAGCGATTAAATCTGCCGTTCCAACTCAATGTTAACAAGGTGTCCATGTGCGGAATAGTCGGCTTCTGCAATTTTAAGGATTTTGCCGCCCTTGCCAAAAAACTTCCTGATGCTGTTTTGTCCCTTGCCCATCGGGGGCCAGATGATTCCGGCATACATCTTGACCCGCAAAACAGCCTGGGGTTGGGGCACAGCCGCCTTTCAATACTGGATCTTTCCCCTGCCGGGCACCAGCCCATGAAGTCGCCGGACGGCAGGGCTGTTATCACTTACAACGGCGAGGCCTACAATTTTATCTCCATCCGTAATGAGCTTGAACAACTGGGCATTGGCTTTACAACAGGCACCGATACCGAGGTGGTGCTTGCAGCTTACCGGCAATGGGGCATGGAGGGCTGCCTTAACCGCCTTTTTGGAATGTTTGCCTTTGCCATTTGGGATGAGCAGGAAAAAAAGCTTTTTCTTGCAAGGGATCGCATGGGGGTGAAGCCCCTTTATTATGCAGACGGGGACAGCTTTATTGCCTTTGCCTCCGAGCTGAAGGCCATAAAAGCCCTGGGGAGCATCTGCGGCCCCGCGGATATGGATGCCCTGGCCCTTTTCCTGCATTTTCAGTATGTTCCAGGCCCGCGCAGCATTTTTAAAAATGTAAAAAAATTGCCGCCCGGGTGCTATGCGGTTTTTGACGGCAAAGGCACAGAAATCCAACGCTGGTGGGATTTTCCGGAAATTTCGCCCCAGGATTCCAGACCGCCCTCCGAGCAGGAGGCGCTTAACACTCTTGACACTCTCCTCCGCACTGCCGTTCGCGATCGCCTTGTTTCGGATGTCCCGATCGGCGCGCTTCTTTCCGGCGGAGTTGATTCCACCCTTGTGGTGGCGGCCATGCGCCGGGAAGCCGGCTGCCGGGTCAACACATTCACCATAGGCTTTTCCCAGGCAGATTTGGACGAGGCCCCCTATGCAAGGGCTGTGGCAAAGTATCTGGATACGGATCACACACAGCTCTACGCCTCTCCAAAAGATGCCCTTGCCCTTGTGGAGCGGCTGCCGATAATGTTTGACGAGCCTTTTGCAGACCCTTCGGCAATTCCAACACACATGGTCTGCTCCCTGGCCAGGCAGAAGGTTACAGTCGCCCTTTCAGGAGATGGCGGAGACGAGTTTTTTGCAGGATATGTCCGCTACTGGATGGCCGCAAGCCTTGCAAAAAATCTCTTTGCCCTACCAGCCTGGGTCAGGCGGCCTGCTGCGGCCCTTCTGGGAGTAATTCCGCCTGCCTGGCCCCAGACTGCCTACAACCCCATTGCCGCCAGACTGCCCCAGCGATTTAAAGTGAGAGACTTTCCCGAAAAATGGGCGCGGGTTCTTGCCGTGATGCCGGAAAACCGCCTGCGAGAAATCTACCGGCCCACCGTGAGCCTGTGGACAAAGGAGGCTGTGGAAAAGCTGATGGGCAGAACCGTTCCTGAATCCAACTTTGAAAAGGAATTTGAGGCCACAAGGGGCCTGCCGATTTTGCGAAGGCTGATGCAGGTGGACCAGAAAACCTATTTGCCTGATGCCATGTTCACCAAGACGGACCGCACTTCCATGGCTTGCGGCCTTGAGGTGCGCCTGCCCCTGTGCGACCACCGCATAGCAGCCTTTGCCGCCACCCTGCCGGAAAATCTCCTTTACAGGGATGGCAGGGGCAAGTACCTGCCCAGAAAGCTTTTGTACCGCTTCGTTCCCCAGAACCTGGTTGACAGGCCCAAGGCCGGTTTTGCAGTTCCTTTGGCAGCCTGGCTAAAGGGCGAGCTAAAGCCTTTGATGACAGACCTTTTGGCAGAAAAGCGCCTGCACGATGAAGGCATCTTCAACCCGGAAATGGTAAGCAGGGTTGTCAACGAGCACCTTAACAGCATCCACGACCACTCCCACAGGCTGTGGGCGCTGATCACCTGGGAAATGTGGAGGGATGCCCAATAGAGCCTCATTGCCTCCTTAACATCCTGCCGGGATATCTTTCCGGGTGATAGCCCTTGCTGTCCACAACTGCCACGCCGTTTACAAAAACCGATTCTATGCCTGCTGCAAAATGCGCGGGGTTTGTGGCCGTGCTGTTGGAGCCTATTTTTTCCGCATCAAAGAGAACCAGATCTGCAAATGCTCCTGTTTCAATTGTCCCCCGGTTTTTTATCTGAAGCTGGCGGGCAGGCAGGGAAGTGCATTTTCTTATGGCCTCTGCAACCGGCAGATAGCCCTTGTCCCTTGCATATCCTCCCACAAAGCGCGGAAAGCAGTCGTATGTAAGGTGAGACGGCCGCCCGAAAACAATGGGGATGGTGTCTGTGGCCACGCTCACATTTTTATCGAGCAGGGTTCCCTTCAATGACAGCTCAACAAACTCGTCACCCGGAAAAGTTGGAGTTTCAAAAATCAGCACCCTGCCCTGCTCCTCAAGGGCTATGTCACAGGCTGCATCAAATGGGTGCTTGCCCTCCATTTTGCCTATTTCCACAAAGCTTTTGCCCAAAAGGTGCTGGTTTTTTTCGGAGGCCACGCTCATTATAAAGGCGCAGTCCCATCCCATCACCTTAAATAGGTTCATGGACCACTGGTTTTCTCCACGATGGGGCCATATCGGCTCGCCTGTTTCAATGGACCTTCTCACCTCCCTGCGGCTTGCCGGGTCTGCAATGAGCTTCAATATGGCCTTGCGCCCGCCCTTGAGGCTCCAGGGCGGAAAAAAGGCAAAAAGGTGGGTAAAGCCCGCACTCGTGGGCATGGAATCAATACCCACGGGAATGCCCTGGGAATTGAGCTTTTCAATCTGCTTTAGATATGGCTTTGTGGCCGCCTCAACAGGAAAGGGGAAGTTTTTTTTGTTCCAGGCAAAGCTTACCCCCTTCATCAGGGCCTTGGTGACAAGATTCCAGGGTGGCGTCAGGTTTGGCACCCAGAAAAGGTGGCTTATCTGTATGGGAATCTGCGCGGTTTTGCCTATTTCAACAACCTCATCAATGGCCCGGCCTATAGTATCGGAATTGTAGCTCCTCAAGTGCGATGTGAACACTCCATTGTAGTCGTGCAGAACGCGGCCAAGCTCCAAAAGCTCGCGGTCATCCGAGCAAAGGCCCGGAAAGTACATCAGCCCCGTGCTCATGCCCACTGCCCCTTCCTCAAGGCATTGGGCAAGCACGGATTTCATTTTGGCGATGTGCTCCGGCCTGGCAAGCTCTGTGGAATCGCCCATTGCATGGGCACGGATAACCCCGTGAGGCGCAAGCATGGCGCAGTTCTGGACCATGCCCTTGGTTTCCAGTACATCAAGCATTTCGCCAAAGCCCTGCCAGGCGATGAAGGGCCTTTGATCCGAGCCAAGAAAAATATCGTAAAAATCGTACTGATGATGGGCATTTTCAGGGGAAATAGGCCCCAAACCTGCGCCGCAGTTGCCCCCCACAAAGGTTGTTATGCCCTGGCGCACCAGCGGCTCCACAATTTTTTCGTACTGGGGCTGATGAAGGGCCATTTCCGCATGGGTATGCACATCAACAAAACCAGGGCACAAGGCAAGCTTTGATGCATCAATGCGGGTTTTGGCCTTTGCGCCATTTAACTTTTCCACAGCAGCGATTTTGCCGTTCTTAACTGCCACATCGTTTCTAAAAGACGCGCGGCCCGTGCCGTCAAAAATCTGCGGATTTTCAAATATGATATCAAAGCGCATGAATTTGCCTTCCCTGACTATAAAAGCCTGCAAAAAGCTGTTTTGGTTTTAAAAAGGGAATTAAAAAATCTTCTCCTGAAAAATTTTTGTTCAAGATTTTGTCTTTGCCTTTTTTATTCCCAGCACAATTATTGCCGCAATGCTTATACCTGCAAGAAGCCACTTGGTGTTTGCAAAGGCAGCGGATGCGGCCACGGAAAAAGTTGTTATGCGTATCACGCTGTTTAGCATGAGCACATGAAAGATGTTTTCCACAAGATCGCACAACCCCGCTGCAAAGGGCAGGCAAAAAAGCAAAAGCAGGCCCTTTGAAGGACTTATTCCTTTTTTGGCAGAAAGCCAGGCAATGAAGGAAGCCAGAAAAATTGAATACCAGATGGGATGAACAAAGTCGAACCAGTAATGGCTCTTGTAAATCCCAACCCCCCAGCGGCCCCATCCGCCGATTATTTCAAGGAAGCGCTCCTTTGAAAAGGTTATCTGTAGCATCAAGGGGTCGCTTCCCAGGCGGGAGAGTATTTTAAACATCGTAATCTGGGACATGGCGTACAAAAAGCCGAAAATCGCCACAATGCGGCCCTGGGCAAGTTTGAAATAAAATCTTTCAAGACGATTTTTTTTCATTGCAGTTATGCCCCCCATGCAGGCCTGTTAAGTTGCAGGCAATTTCTGTCGCCTGTTTGCAGCAAAAGCAAATAAAGCGCCGTCAACACAGGCGGCACTTGAAATCCTGGTAGCTAAAACTGCGAACAACCCTTACCCGGCCATCCTCATCGCGCACTGCAATATCCGGCAGACGGATGCCGTTAAATGTGTTGTTCTTTACCATTGTGTAATGGGCCATGTCGCCGAAAACCAGCCTGTCGCCCACATTTAAGGGCCTGTCAAAGGAATACTCGCCTATCACATCGCCTGCAAGACAGGTCATGCCCGCAAGGCGGAAGGTGTAAGGTTTTGCTCCGGGCATATCTGCCCCGGCAATTTGGGGGCGGTAGGGCATTTCAAGCACATCTGGCATGTGGGCCGCAGCAGAGGTATCCAGAATGGCGATTGGCATATCGTTGGCGGTTATATCCAGCACACTTGCCACAAAAACGCCGGTGTTAAGCGCAATGGCCTCGCCCGGCTCCAGGTAAACCTCCACCTTTCTGCGGCTAATAAAATCGCCCACAAGCCTGCAAAGCAGGTTCACATCATAATCCGATCTTGTGATGTGGTGCCCTCCGCCAAAATTTACCCAGCTCATCTGCTTGAGCCAGGGGCCGAATTTCTGCTCGAAAACAGGCAGCGTCCTGGCAAGGGCATCCGCGTTTTTCTCGCACAGGGTATGAAAATGAAGGCCGGAAATGCCATCAAGAAGGTCTTCCCGAAAATTTTTCTGCAAAACCCCAAGGCGGGAGCCAGGGCCGCAGGGGTCGTAGATTGCTGTCTCCACCTCCCTGTGCTCCGGGTTCACCCGAATTGCGCAGCGTAGCGGCTTTTTGCTTGCAGCCACCCGGATAGAAAAGTGCTGCCACTGGGAAAAGCTGTTAAAGACAATGTGATCTGCCAAATCCATAATCTGCTCAAACTCATCATCTCTAAAAGCCGGGGCCGTTATGTGCACCTCGCCGCCAAACTCCTCCCGGCCAAGCCTTGCCTCATCAAGCGAGCTTGCAGCAGTGCCATGCAGAACGCGCATTATCTCGCCAGCCAGGCAGTGCATGGCAAAGCCCTTTAGGGCCAGAAGGATTTTTGCGCCCGTTTTCCTCTGCACCAAATCCAGCACAGCCAGGTTGGCGCGCAGGGAGGCCACATCCACCACATAGCAGGGGCTTGGCACAGAATATGGGTCCAGATCAAAGAACATGGCTTTTGCTAGTCCACAAGATGAGTGTCCGGGAAAACCACCTGCCAGGGCAGGCCCAGTTCATTGAGGTTCTCCATGAAAGGATCAGGATTCAACTGCTCCACATTGAAAACGCCCTTGCCCTGCCATACGCCGGTGGCCATGAGCTTGGCTCCTATCATTGTGGGCACGCCTGTTGTGTAGCTTATGGCCTGGCCTCCGGTATCGGCAAATGCATCCTGGTGGTCGCACACATTGTAGATGAACACATTTTTGCGCTTGTTGTCCTTCACCCCTTCAATGATGCAGCCTATGCAGGTTTTGCCTTTGTAGCCCGCAGCAAGGGAAGATGGTTCGGGCAGAAGGGCCTTTAAAAATTGCAGGGGAATGATTTGGCGGCCTTCAAACAAAACCGGATCAATGCGCGTCATCCCCACATTTTCCAGAACCCGCAGATGGGTAAGATAATTCTCGGAAAATGTCATCCAGAAGCGCATTCTTTTTATGCCGGGTATGTGTCTGGCTAAAGATTCCATTTCCTCGTGGTACATCAGATACATCTCTTTGGGGCCGACCTCCGGAAAGTCAAAGGTGCGGTGAACGGCCAACGGATCTGTTTCCTTCCACTTCCCGTCCTCGTAATAGCGGCCCTTTGCAGAGACCTCGCGGATGTTTATTTCCGGGTTGAAGTTTGTGGCAAAGGGGTGCCCGTGGTCGCCTGCATTGCAGTCCACAATGTCTATGTAATGAATCTCGTCAAAATGGTGCTTTAACGCCCAGGCGCAGAATATGTTGGTAACACCCGGATCAAACCCGCAGCCCAACAGAGCCATCAGCCCTGCATCCTTAAAGCGGTCAAAGTAATCCCATTGCCACTTGTAACAGAAGCGCGCTTCATCTGGCGGCTCGTAATTGGCTGTGTCCAGGTAATGTGCGCCCGCTGCAAGGCAGCCGTCCATTATGGAAAGATCCTGATACGGCAGGGCCACATTTATAACAAGGTCTGCGCCTGTTTTGCGGATGAGGCTCTCCACCTGGGCGGAATCATCAGCATCCACCTGGGCGATTTCCACAGGGGAATCCGCTTCCGAGGCTATTTTTTCGCACTTGGAAAGGGTGCGGCTTGCCAAAGTTATTTTGGAAAAAATATCCCGCGCGCGGGCGCATTTTTTCACCACCACATTGCCGACTCCGCCTGCACCGATGATAAGCAGGTTGTTCATTTTTTATGCTCCTCCTTTTGAGAGGGTAAGGGCCATGCCCTTTTTGAATAAAGACATGGGCGCAAAGCTTTATTTCAATTGCACGAACCCATTTAACGCGATGGGCCAGGCCCAATATGAAGCAGGAGGCTTTTTGCGTCAACAGCCTGGCATTTCTTTAATTTGAGCAAAGGCAGCCAGCCGGGTTAATGCCTTTGCTTCCCGGCCATAAAAAAAGCCCGGAAAAAGGCCGGGCTGCTGAAAAAATTTTGTGCTGCTGTCCGTTTTTTCCTCAATCGGTGATGATTTTGGAAATGTCGGGAGCCGAGGCAGGGTTGTCCCGCACCATGAAGCGGGACTCTCCATCGCGGCGGGTAACATTTTCGTAAACCCCGTCCTCCCGGCGCACCAGCTTGGTGAATCCCTTTTCCCTGTATGTTGTGTTGGAAACAGGAATGCAGATGTGGGTAAGGGATATGAGCTTTTTGACCGGCCCTTTGCATTGGGGGCAGACTTTAAGGGGCTTTTCATCCATTGGCTGAACCACTTCAAAAACCTTGCCGATTTTGCAGGCATCGTGAATATGCTCGTATTCGTAAACCGCCATCTTTGCTTCTCCCTGCTGGAATGCGCTTAAAAATATTTGCCGGGCAAAATTTTCATTCAACCCGGCTGAATGCCTTTTTTATTACGGCCTGTGCTCAAAGGAAAAAACCTGCCGGTATGAGTCGGGGAAAACTTCCCCCACGGCATCCGTGCCCTTTTCCCTTAAAAGTTCCAGGCGCTCGTAAAAATCGGGTATGGGCCTATGGGTGGCAAGCACCCAAACGGTTTCGGTTCCGGCAACATTATCAAGAGTGTACCAGTTGTTTATGCCCGGAAGAACAAAATATTCCCCTGCGCTGGCCTTGCCCCTTAACAGCGGTGAAATGCTGCCCGATGAATCTAAAAAAAATACAAAAACAAATGAGGCCTTGTCCACGGCAAAATGCACCTGAAAGCTGTCGCCGGAATGCAGGAAACCGCTTGGCGGCAGCGGAGCCGGAGCCAGGCCGCCCATGACTCCACCTGCTGCGCCGCTTCTTGCGCTGCGGCCAAAAAGCCTTATCCCTATTGTCCTCTCTCCAGGCTCAAAATCTTTTACAATGCCCGGCTGGGCTGTTGCATCCGGCTCTTCCAAAGCCGAAGTCGGCAGCATTGAGGGCGGAGAAACAATCTCACCCAAAAAAACTTTGCGCCCAAAACCAAACCAAAGGCCAGCAAAAAGCAGCATGATCAACAAAAGGCCTGCCAATACCCTTGTTGCAAGGGCAGGAGCAAAAGCCCTTTTAAAGGAATTGGCCCTTTGCCAGATTTTGTGCCTGAAACCGCCAATGCCAAGGGCCTGCTCCAGGTCGGGCCATATATTTATATCTTGAGTCGGCTCATCCAAATCGTAAGATGAGGCCCTGCTCACATCCAGAAGAAGCTTGCGGCAGAACCGGCAGGAATCCAGATGCTCATAAGCTTGAGGTATTTTGTCCTGCTCTAAAAAGCCCTTGCCCAATGCAATGGTCTGCTGGGCCATTTCGCAGTCTTTTGCAGCAGCAATTGCCTCCATGCGAAAAGCCCGTGCAAAAGATTCCAGTTTTGCCGGATCTGGCCAGGGGCGGTAGACATCGCAGGTTGAAGGGGGCCTTGCCAGCCAGGATGCAGGCTTTTTGAATTGCCGGTCAGCCAAAGCAGGCCAGAGGTCTTCCAGACAAGCAAAATATTTTGTGTTCTGGACAAAGACGCTTTCAAAATTGTCAAATTCTCCAAAAAACCCTGTGGCGTCAATTTGCCCGGCAAGGGCTGCTTTAAGCTCCTCGCGGGCAAGGGCGAGATCCTGAAACAGAACAAGGAAAAGATGCCCCTCCTCGCGTAGGATTTCATCCGTCTGAAGGCCCTCCAGAAGAAAGCCATCCTGGGCCATTAAACAAAGCCTTTCAAACAGCCTGTTCATGGCGCGGGTTTGCCTGATACCCTGTTCATTTATAATCCGCTCATATTCCTCGCGCCTTTGGCCAATTATCCCAAAAAGTTTTTCGCTGTTTTTCTCAAAACAGGTTTTAAGCTTTATAAAATAAGTCTTGTAGTCATCAGGCAGGGAGTTTGCCATCAGGGCAAGGGCCTGGTTCAGCCTGGCGCGCGCGCAAAGCGCCCGGAAAATCGGCTCCGCCGCGCCTGCCCCTGCCCGGATATGCGCCAGCCTTTCAACAGCATAATCCAGGTCGCTCACAACCAAGGTTGCGCGCTCAAAAATATCTTCCCAATAGATATTTTTCTTTTGCTCTTGCGCCATTGCCTGCCCGTAAAACCAAAAGCCCTGTTGCCGGCCAACAACTGTAATCCGGCGGGCCTAAAGCAAAGTGTCAGAATCCCTTAAAGGTCGTCATCAAAAAATCCCTCTGCATCTTCGCCGGAAAATTCATCCAGAGAGTCCAGATAGCGCCGCCATGATTGCGCGCCGCCACGGAATCTTGCCCGCCGGGTTTTGTCTTTTGCCTTCTGATTTTCAGTGGCCTTTTCTCCTGCGTGGGCCTGACCGGCAAAATCATCTGCCGGGCCTTGCTCAATACCCCAGGCAGCCTCCTCGTGCAGGGTTATGTTTTTTTTGCGGGCTTCGTTTCTTATCATGGCAAGCTGAGCATCCCGCATCTGGGCAAAGCTAATGTCCACGCCTCCGTAGCAAGTGACTAGGTTGTAAGCCTGCTTGTCCAGAAGAGCTGCCTTTATGACCACAGGCCTTTCCGGCATGAGGGTGATGGCATATTCGCCATCCCTGTCGGAAAAATATTCGGCAAGGCGGGGGGCTTGGGCAGCATCCTCCACAAAGCCCCTCACTGCTGCAAGGTAGATTTCCTCCAGCTCCTTCACCTTGGGCGTGCACAGGTCGTAGAGCTTGCAGCGGTAGTCGCCCCTGTCGCAGGGCGGGATAAGGGTTTTAAGGGCAATGTGGGGGCAGCCTAAAACCTGCAAATCCTTGATGGTTCTGGCCACAACCTTTTCCTGGTCGTTTGAAAGGCTCTTCCAGGTGGTTTGGGCCTCGGCAAGGTTGGTGAGGTGTTTTACTGCATGGCTGCGGAGTTTTTCATCCTTGTTGAAAAAAATGAGTTTGAGCGCACCCGTGCTGAGGTCAACAGAGCCTTCCCTGCTGCCCAAGGGTATTTCCTTGTATCGGATATGCTCAAACTTCATGGGGCTTGCCTTGTCCTTAAAGCTTTGGTTTGGCCTCCTGCTCCTGCCTGCGGCAGCGCTCCACAAGAATTTCAAAGCGGGCAAGAGAGCCTGTGTGGGGCTTTAAAAGCTGCTTTTCAATCTCTGCGGCCCTGTCTGCAACACTTCGCTGGCTGGCACCGGGGGGAAGGCTTTTTCGGGCCATCTGCTGGCTGTCCATGCCTTTTAAATACGCCCAGACCAGCTCGGCGTCCTGGGGAAAGTGCCTGACCATAAGCGCCAGACTGCGGCCAAGCACCCGGCTTTCCATTTGCCTTTGCCTGCGCTGCTCATCTGAAAGGCGTCCGGAATAATCCTCCTCAAGGTCCAGGCGGGTGGCAAGATCCTCATCATCCGGCGACAGGCTGCGGTTTTCCTGCTGGATGTATTCATCCAGCCGCCTTGTAAGATATGCCTCAAGGGGGATATCGCCCTTGTAATCACCCAATGCGCCCTTTTGAACGGCATCCAGCCAGAAGCGGGTTAGAGTGTTTTTTATTCTGCCAGCATCAACAAGCCTTTGCCGCGCAAAGGAGGCCAGAGAGCTGTTGTACCTTTTGTAAAGGACGGATAAAGCCCCTGCTCTTGTCCTTCTCCGGCCTCCGGAAAGGTCTTTCACAAGGCTGGACTCTGTCTGGTAATCAGCATTGCTCATGGCGCAATCAAAACCCTGCAAGGAGTTTATTTTACCTTTAAGTATAGCATTTTCCGGCAAAAAGGTGGAACCTGTAATATGCTTGTAAAAAAATGTGGTTTTGCCGCTATTTATCTCCCGCTTCTGCAATTATAGAGCAGCAGCACAGCCTGTCAAAAAAAAAACGCAGCAGCTATAAGGCCCCGGCCCAGACAGCCTGCAAGAAAAACTGGCGCTTGTTTGTGAATGCTCAAAAATAGCTTTCTGTTGACCCGCAAGGGCAAATGGCTTACTGTTTTTGTCAATCGGGTAAAAGGCATTAACGGGCAAATCTTTGGGCATCCTTTAAAGGCATGGGGAAATTATTTTTACTGCATAAGGCGGCAAGCGCCCCGCAGGGTCATTGCTCTGCGTTATAAACGCTCGTCTGGGGAGAAAAAATGTCTCAACAAGATTCCAGTATGGATGTTGTCATTGTGGGCGGCGGCCTTGCCGGGCTTACCACGGCGGTGGGCCTTATAGGAACAGGCCTTTCTGTTGCCGTTTTTGAGCAGGATGACATTTTGGGCGGCAGGGCAAGGAGCTGGATTGACAAAACCACTGGGGACTCGGTTACTGTCGGCCCGCACATTTTTCTTTCCGAATATCCCAATATGCTCCAATTGCTGCGGATATTGAAAACCGAAAACTGCATTGTGTGGCAGCGGGGCAAGTTTATAGATATCGCAAAGGGGGAAAAAATCTACAAAATAAACATGGCTCCCCTGCCCCCGCCCTTCAACTTTTTGCCAAGCATAATCCGTGAAAGGGAGTTTTTCCCCATCAGGGATATCCTGTCCAACAGGCGGGCCGCATGGTTCTGCATGGGCCTTTCGGAGCAGGATGTTCTGCGCCTTGACCGGGTGGATGCTTTAAGCGTGCTTAAAAAGCTTGGGGTTACTGACAACTTCATCAACCGCTTCTGGCGCTTTGTCTGCATGTCCATAATGAATGTGCCTCTTGAAAAGTGCTCGGCAGGAGCGCTCTTCCGCTTCTTCAAGCTTATGGTAAGCCACATGCAGTATGATGTGGGCTTTGCAGACCGAGGCCTTGGGGAGCTTTTTGCACCCCAGGCCCAGGCCCTTATTGAAAAATCCGGCGGAAAGGTTTTTACCCGCCGCGCGGTCGAAAAAATAAGCCGCAACAGCTCCGGCCTTGAAGTAAAGCTTGCAGACGGCTCTGCAATCCATGCAAAATATGTTGTGGCAGCCCTGCCGCCAACAGCCTTGAAGCACATTGTTCCCGAAAACTGGAAGGCCGCAAAATCGCCTTTTAAAGATCTGGAATTTTTCGAGCCTTCCCCCTACATAAGCACTTATTTGTGGTTCGACAAAAAGCTCACGCGCCGCCAGTTCTGGGCAAGGGAGTTTGACGAAAAGGACTTGAACTGCGACTTTTACGACTACTCCAACATTTACTCCCACAGAACAAGCCCGCACTCTCTTATCACCACAAACTGCATTTACTGCCAGCGCGCCTCTTCCATGACCGACAAACAGGTTGTGCAGACCACTCTTGCCGAGCTTGCCCAGTTTCTGCCGGAGGCAAAGCGCGCCAAGCTTGTCCACAGCCTTGTGGTGAGAATACCCATGGCCATCCACTGCCCCCACCCAGGCACGGAAAGACGCAGGCCACCCGTGGTTACACCTGTTGAAAACCTTTTTGTTGCCGGAGACTGGTGCAGAACCCAGGTTCCTGCCTCCATGGAAAGTGCGTGCTGCGCAGGATGGCAGACAGCAGAGGCAATTCGTGAAAAGGAAGGCAAGCCAAAGAAAATGGCCCGCAAGGGCAAGCCCGGCCAGGGCATTGCCCGCGCTGTGGAGCGCGTTACGCCTGCCATGCGCGGCCTGCCACTTTTTCCGGACCCCAGGATTTTCATACCATGAGGTTTTTAAGCCCTCATCAATAAAAGCTTTTTTGGGGCAAAGAGGAAAACAAAAATGACCAGCAAAGATATTTTTACGCAAATTCTTATTTTTGACGGTCTTGACCAAGGGCAGATGAACAAGGTCAAGGCCTGCTGCCAGGAGAAAGAGTACACTGCGGGCGCAAGGATTTTTGCAGACGGCCAGCAGGCGGAAAGCCTCTTTGTGGTGCTTGAAGGCCGGGTGGATCTTCGCTTTGAGATTCCTGGGCGGGAGAGCACCTCTTCAGACAACATCACAAGCGTCCGCCAGGGCCAGGTGCTTGGCTGGTCTGCGCTCATGCACTCGCCCATTTACAGCCTTTCGGCCTACTGCGCCACGGACAAATGCCGTCTGCTCAAGGTGGGCCGGGACTGCCTGCTGGCCCTGTTTGAAGAGGACCCCCGCATGGGCTACATTGTGATGAGCCACATGGCAGAGGTCATCCGCACCCGTTTTCATCAGGTGCAGGAGGAGCTGGCCCGCAGAAAGGGAATTCCTGCAACAAGGCACTGCTAACAGCCGGTACGGCAAGGTGAACTCAGAAAGCGCCTATAATCTGGAGCAGCGCCGGACCTGGGAGATGATGGCCCGGCATCTGCAAGGCCCTCAGGGGGAAAGCCTGCGCCGGGAAATCACCGGGCAGATAAAGCCCTATCTTGCCTTCCGCAATGAGCTTGATGCATTCCAGAAAGCCAGGTTCAAAGACTTTTGCACTTCCGCCTGCTTTAACGACAAAACAAGCGCATGCTGCTCACGGGAAGGCATTGTCACATTCTTTGCCGATGCGCTGATTAACGCAGTTATCAGCACGCCGCAGCAGATAAATGCAATTCTGGACGCTATAAAAAGTCCCCGCCAGGATGGCCGTTGCGTCTATCTTTCAAACACCGGCTGCCTGTGGCAGATTCCCCCAGTGGTTTGCGCGCTGTTTGTATGCGACAGGCTGGAAAGGCAGATTTTGGCCCCCAATCAGGGTGTACGCAAAACCTGGCAGGCTTTTCAGGAAAAAAGAAAAAGCTTCACCTGGCCTGACCGGCCTGTGCTTTTTGACGACCTTGAAAAACTTTTCATTGA
Source organism: Desulfobacterales bacterium (assembly GCA_020060085.1). GTDB lineage: Bacteria > Desulfobacterota > Desulfobacteria > Desulfobacterales > Desulfatibacillaceae > JAGVAW01. Next base: position 2,532 of record JAGVAW010000325.1, on the reverse strand, counting down.
AAAAGGGCTTGATTCGCCGCTCATGTATCTGAACAAAAGCCCAGGCCTGCTTAAAATAAAGGCAAAGGCCGGTCTTTTATAAGGCTTTAAAAAAGCGGGGAGAGGGTGTTCCTTCCACCCCCTCCCCTTTTTATTTGCCTGCTGACTTGCACAAAAGCCTTTTTTCAGTCGTAGATATCCGTGTGCGAGGAATGCAGGGGATTTGCCTTGAGGTATTCCAGGCGGTTCAATCCGTTGATAAAGGCCTTGGCGCTTGCGGTTATTATGTCCGGGTCTGCGCCCTTGCCAACAGCCTGAAGGCCGTTTTCCTTCAGGCGCACCGTAACCTCGCCCTGGGCATCCGTGCCGCCCGTGAGCGCGCTCACCATGAAGCGGGCAAGCTCGGCCTTTGAGCCGGTGAGCTTGGATATGGCGTTGAAGGTGGCATCAATGGGGCCGTTGCCGAACTCCGCCCCCTGAACCAGCTTGTCATGCACCCTCAATTTGACTGTGGCCGATGGATAAACCGTGTTGCCCGCAGAAACATGAAGGTATTCCAGGGCAAAGGTTTCAGGCGTGCGCAAAATGGCTTCCGCCACCAGGGCTTCCAGGTCCTCATCCACCACATGCTTTTTCCTGTCCGCCAAATCCTTGAAACTGGCAAACAGCGTGTTTATTTCATCATCGCTTATGAGATAGCCCATTTCCTCCAGACGCGAGCGCAGGGCGTGACGCCCCGAATGCTTGCCCAGAACCATTCTGTTTCTGGAAAGCCCCACCACTTCGGGCTTCATTATTTCGTAGGTCATGGGGTTTTTTAATACCCCGTCCTGATGAATGCCTGCCTCGTGGGCAAAGGCATTGGCCCCAACTATGGCCTTGTTGGGCTGAACCGCCATACCGGTTATCATGGTCACAAGGCGGCTTGCAGGCACAATCTGCTCGGTGACGATGCTGGTGTAGAGATCAAAGAAATTGGGCCTTGTGTGCAGAGCCATGACCACCTCTTCCAAAGAGGTGTTGCCTGCCCTCTCTCCAATGCCGTTGATTGTTACCTCGGCCTGGCGCGCGCCTGCATTGAGGGCAGCCAGGGTGTTGGCCGTGGCCAGGCCCAGATCGTTGTGGCAATGTATGGACAGCACTGCCTTGTGGATGTTTTCCGTATGGGCAATCACATAGGCCACCAGTTGGGAAAACTCTTCTGGCACGGCATAGCCCACCGTATCGGGCAGGTTGAGCGTTGTGGCCCCCGCGCCAATGGCTGCGGAAAAGACCTTGCACAGAAAGTCCCTGTCGCTTCTGCTGCCGTCTTCAGCCGAAAACTCCACATCGCCACAAAGGGTCCTTGCATAGCGCACAGCTTCTATGGTGGCTGCTATCACCTGGTCCCGGCTCATCTTGAGCTTGTATTCCATGTGGATGTCCGAGGTGGCGATAAATGTATGGATGCGCGGCTTGACTGCCTTTGAAATGGCGCCCCATGCCTGGTCTATGTCTGCCTTGGATGTGCGGCAAAGCCCGGCAACGCCGGTTTTGCGGCATCTTTGCGCCACAGCGGCCACTGCGTCAAAATCTCCCTGGGAGGCAGCAGGAAATCCCGCCTCAATAACATCCACGCCCAGTTTTTCAAGACGGCCCGCCAGACGGACCTTTTCGTTTACATTCATGCTTGCGCCGGGCGACTGCTCGCCGTCACGCAGGGTTGTGTCAAAAATAATTACCCTGTTTTTGTCTTCCATGATCTTTATCTCCAAAAAGCCTTTTTAGGGGCGGATAAAAGCTTTTGCCGCAAAAGCAAACTCCCGTGGTTTGAGCGACTTTTTATTCAAGTCATGGAAGCGTGCACCACGGGGAAGAATTGTCTTCAAACAATTTCCCCGTGGCGATTTTGACTCCATTTCCGGTGCTCATTTTCATTCTCCGCAATTGTTTTTGGGGGCAGAAATCTTGCTTAAGGGATACTGCACGCTGTCTGCAAGGGCCTGCCAGCTTGCTTCAATTATGTCCTCGCTAACCCCGATTGTCTTCCAGATGTTTTCCTTATCCCTTGATTCAATGAAAACCTTGACCTTGGCTGCCGTGCCGTCCCGGCCATCCAGCACCCGCACCTTGTAGTCAACAAGGCGGATTGCATCCAGAACATCCGGGTAAAAGCGGCGCAAGGCCCTTCTCAATGCATTGTCCAGCGCGCTGACCGGCCCGGCTCCCTGGGCTGCGGTGAATCGGTCCTGGCCGTTGACCACAATTTTTATGGTGGCCTCGGAGCAGCAGGGCGAATCCTTTTCCTTGCGGATGGTCACCAGAAAGCTCTCAAACTCGAATGGCGCGGTCAGAAGATTTAACTTTCTCTTGAGCATAAGCTCGAATGAGGCCTCGGCAGCATCATACTGATAGCCCGCGTGCTCCATCTTCTTGATTTCCTGCACAACAGCCCCGGCATCCAGGCCGTTGCCCCCGCCGTTCAAATCTATGCCCAGCTCCTTTGCCTTGTACTCAATGTTGGATTTTCCGGCCAAATCCGAAATAAGAACCCTGCGGCGGTTGCCGACAAGG
>JAGVAW010000198.1 GCA_020060085.1 Desulfobacterales bacterium | reverse complement strand
ACGGTGTACAATGCCGGGCCGCAAAAGCCCTCCCACGCCGGAGAGATCCCTGCAATGATGAAGAAGCGCGTTGACAAGGGTGCCGTTGATATGCCCAGGAGCAGGATGAACCACAAGGCCGGGGGGTTTGTTGACAACAACCAGGTCTGCATCCTGGTAAAGGATGTCTATTTCCAGGGCTTCGGGTAAAGCCTGGCAGGGTTCCGGCTCCGGCAGGCAGACAATCACCGTCTGGCCGGGGTTAAGCAGGTGGCTTGGTTTTTTCGGGGAACCGTCAACAAGGGCATGGCCCTGGCGGGCAAGGCGAGCGGCCTGGCTTCGGGAAAGGCCATCAATTTGGGCGCTCAAAAAAGAATCCAGGCGCAGGCCCATATCGCCCCGACTCACAAGAAAACGATACTCGGCTGCGCCTGGCATGATTTTTTAATCAGCTTACCAGCAAGGATTCAATCTCGCCCAGAATGGTGTCTTCCGTTGTCGCGCGGGCAATGGAAAGCTCCTTGAGCAAAAGGGTCTGGGCTGTGTCCAGAAGCTTTCTCTCTCCAAAGGAGAGGTCCTTCTGGGATTTTAAAAGGTAGAGATCCCTGAAAACTCCGGCCACCTCGTAAAGACTGCCGGTCTTTATCTTGTCCATGTAGTCGCGGTAACGGCGGTTCCAGGTCTGGTTGTCGGGTGGAATCTCCTTTTCGCCCAAAATTGCGTAAACCGAAGAAACATCCTTTTCGCAGATAATCTCGCGCAATCCCACAGAGTCAACATTCTGCATGGGAATCATTATGACCATGTCGTTTTCAAGGATGCGCATTATGTAAAACTTCTGCTCTTCGCCGTTTATGACCCTGCTTTCAAGGGCCTCTATGCGCCCAACACCGTGGGCAGGATACACGGCCAGATCCCCCACCGTGAAAAGCCTGTTGATGGACTGTCCATTTCTTCCGGCCCCCTCATTGCCCTGAACGGTTCTTTTTTCCATGTTTTTCACACTTTCTTGCACCCCTTCCTTTGGGCCCGGCCAGATTTGGACAACTATTCAGTTTCCGGCAAAAAGCACTTTCCCGAATTTTCCCGGGTGCTCCCAGAATTCCGTAGGGAGTTTTGAGCCCCAAGGGTTCAGGTTTTTGTCGTCATGAAAAGGCAGTTACCAATCTGCCTGCCCTTTTCTTTGCCAAAAAACAGGCCCCTGCCTTTCTTAAAACCCCGCATAAGCGGCAAAGCGGGTTATATAAAAAGCCAAAAAGACCTATTAGACCTCTTTCACAGGCCTTCCAGGCACCGCGGCTCAAACAACCCGCCACACAATAAAATAACATACCATATATTTAATAGATGACGCAACAAGTCATCCGGCACAAAAATCCGCCAGGAGGCAAAAAAGGCCCCAAAGCCGCATTGACAGGCCTTGGGCCGTGAGCCTATATTTAAATTTTCCATCAAACGGAGAAAATCTTATTTCATGGCCCATTCCCCTTCAAAAAAATCGCCCGGATCGGCGGCGTCCGCGAAAAGAGCTGCCCTGCCCCACCCCTTTGTTTCAGTGGTGACTGTCAATTATAATGGCAGGGCCTTTCTCTGCGACTGCATAGATTCGCTTTATGCCCAGCAATATCCCAAAAATCGCCTGGAAATTGTTGTGGTGGACAATGCTTCCACGGATGATTCTATCGAACAGCTCAAAGCAAGGCACCCTGGCGTAACCGTGATTCTGCGCCAGGAGAACCATTACTGCAATGCCGTTAACCAGGGTATCGTGCAAAGCACAGGCAATCTTGTGGCTGTGGTCAACAATGACACCAAGATGGACGAGAACTGGCTTGCGCCCCTTGTGGAGGTGATGCAAAGCCATCCGGATGCAGGGGCTGTGGGCAGCAAAATTCTTTTTGAGGACGGGCGCATTCAGAGCGTGGGCCACATCCGATACCCCGGCCACTACTGGGTTGACCGGGGCTTTGGAGAGCAGGACCGGGGCCAGTATGACGGCCTTTTTGAAACGGAAAGCCTTTGCGGGGCCTCCATGCTGCTTCGCAAAGAAGCCCTTGATAATACGGGGCTTTTTGATGAAGATTTTGAGATGTACCTTGAAGATGTGGACATGGGCCTGCGCATGACCCAAAAGGGCTGGAGGCTCTATACAATTTCAGACAGCGTGCTCGTCCACAAGAATCATGGAACCATAGGCTCTGAAGAAAAGGCCATGGAGCGCATGGAGAAAAACCGGCTCCTGCTTCTGGCCAAGCACTGGCCTGATGAGCTTTGCGCCCACTTGAGCGGCCACGGCTACTTTGTGGACAAGCATACCGTCAACCCATTGCTTTTCCGCAAAGCCCTCTTCAAGGCCTATCAGAAGCTGGCCAAGGAGCATCCTCCTGATACGGCGGCCCGCGTCATGGAGCAAATAACCTGGAAGTTGGAGGAGCTTTTCATTCCGGAGCGCGATGCCCTGATCAAGCGCCTGGCAGACCAGGAAAATGCCCTCCTCCGCCTGGAAAAGCTGGAATTTGCTGCCAAAGAAAACGAAATCCGCAAAGAGCGCGAAGCTCATCTTCGCATGGAGATAGCCAAACACAAAAAGCTTTTGAGAAGCCGGGAGGAGCAGATAGCCCGTCTGGAGAACTCCAGGGGAATGCGCTACATTGTAAGGCCCCTGGAATCGGTTTTTGTGCCGGTTGAGCGTACGATAAAGGGCCTTGTCATGCAGGTTTTGCCTGCTGGCAGGGAGCTGGCCGCTAATCAGCCCCTCTCAACCCAGGCCCCGGAGCACCCTGTCAATATAACCATAAAATGCACGGACCAGTGCCATCTCAAATGCGCCATGTGCGATATCTGGAAGGCTCCCCGCGTGGCCGAGCTTTCAACAGGGCAGTGGAAACAGATTGTTTCAGAGTTCTGTGACTGGCTGGGGCCTTTTACCTTAAACATTGCCGGAGGCGAGCCGCTTCTTCGGGAGGATGTGGAAGACCTGGCCGCTCTTTGCAGCCAGAACTCCGTTGATGTGACACTTATAACAAACGGTGCGCTCATCACCCCCAAAAGGGCCAAAAACCTGATTGAAGCGGGTATCCGGCGCTTCAACATTTCCGTGGACAGCCTGGATGCATCAGTCCATGACAAGCTGCGGGGCGTTGACGGAACCCATGCAAAGGTGATGGCAGGTATTGATCACCTGCGCAGCGCCGCCCTTGAAAAAGGCGTTCCCATTCACATCTGCCTGGCAGCAGTGGTTATGAACCCCACCCTTGACGGGCTGTTGAGGCTCACGGACTTTGTGGATAGGGGCGGAGCGGATTCCATCATCTTCCAGGCCCTGGAGCAGAACTTTCATGCCATGCCAGATTCCTCCTGGCGCAATGAAAGCCCCCTGTGGGTAAAAGACTTGTCCCTGCTTAACAGGGTGATGGACGAGCTGGCTGCAAAAAAGTCGGAAGGGTATGCCATTGTCAATCCCTTGCGCCAGCTTGAGGCCATAAGGGAATATTTTTCAGACCCAAAGGTCTGGACAGCCCGAACAGTCTGCCAGAGCGGCAACAAGAACTTCATTGTTACAATAAACGGTGACGCCCTGTTGTGCTGGAACTTTCCGCCTGTAGGCAACCTCATCCAGGAAAGGCCCGAAAACCTCTGGAATAACGACAAGGCAATTGCCCTGCGCCGGCAGATAGCCCAATGCCAATGCACCTGCAAGATTCTTAACTGCCATTTTGCCTGAAAAAGCGCCATGAGCTTAAAGCCCCAGCAAGCCCTGCTCCCCACGGTTGTTTCCGCCAACTGTATGGAAACCCTTGCCCAACACCTGGCAGATGACCTTGGTCCCCTTGCAGCCCCCCTTACCCCCCGGACAATCGTGATCCCCAACCCAGGTCTGGCCCGCTGGACAGCCCTGGCCCTGGCCCAAAAAAAAGGCGTCTGCGCCAATATGCGCTTTGTGCTGCCCAACACCTTTGTTCACGAGCTTTTTGCCGCCCTTGTGCCGGAGGCAGTTGGGCAGGCTGGCCAGACCTTTGAAATCGAGGCCTTGACCCTGCGAACTGCATCCGTCCTGGCAATCCCTTCCAAGGATGGCGCCTTTGCACAGCTATCAGGCTACCTGGCAGATGATGACGGCGGACGCAAACTCCTGGCCCTGGCAGGCCGCATTGCCGCCCTCTTTGACAAATACCTGCTCTTCCGCCCGCTTATGATGGAAAACTGGGACAGGGGAAAAAGCAGCCACTGGCAGGCCAAATTGTGGCGCGAGGCAAACAGGGGCCTTACCGGCCACAGGCCCTTTTTACGCCGTGCTTTTTACAATGCTCTGGAAGGACTTGCCCCGGACAGCGCCTGCCTGCCGCCGGGCCTAAGCATTTTTGGCATAAGCGCACTTCCGCCCTTTATTTTTGATGTTCTGATGGCATTGGGCCGCAAAATTCCCGTTACCTTCTATGTTTGGAGTCCCTGCCAGGAATTCTGGGGGGATGTGGTCAGCGACCGGCGCATGGAGAAAATCCTGCGCGACTACCCGTCAGTTACAAAAGACGAGCTTCACCTTGACGAGGGCAATGCCCTGCTGGCATCCCTGGGCCGGGCCGGAGCGGATTTTCTCCAAGCCCTTGTCCAGACCAATCATATTGAAAAAACCGCCTACAAAAAGCCAACTGCAGACTTTCTTCTTGGCTTAATCCAGAAAGACATACTTCTTCTTAGCCAGCCTAGTTCAATAAAGGGCCAGAAGCAGACGCTATCCCCAAATGACGAGTCCATATCCATACACAACTGCCACAGCCCTTTGCGGGAAATGGAGGTTCTTTTTGACTGCCTTCTGGCTGCATTTGAGGCGGACAGGGATTTGACCCCGGAAAAAATACTTGTGGTCGCGCCGGACATGGAAATATATACACCTTTTGTGGAGGCGGTTTTTGGGGCGGCAGACGAAAAAGGGCCTCGCATTCCCTACACCCTTGCCCTGCGCCGCACGGATCGCCAAAGCCCTTACATACAGGCCTTTTTCGCAGCCGTGGACCTCTGCCAGAGCCGCTTTGAGGCAACCGGAGTATTGGATCTTCTGGCCCTTTCCCCTGTGCGCAGCCGTTTTGGCCTGGCCGAAGCAGATCTGGATATGCTGGGCCAATGGGTGGTTCAAACCCGCATCTGCTGGGGTCTGGATGAAGATTTCAAGCTGAAAAGCGGCTTGCCCCCCCAAAGGGAAAACACCTGGCGCGCAGGGCTGGACAGGCTTCTTCTGGGTTATGCTTTTGGGCCTGATGAGAGTATGGAGTTTGAGGGAATTGCCCCTGCCGCAGGCATATCAAGCCAGCAGGCTTGGCTTCTGGGCTGCCTGGAGGATTTTTTCGGGCATCTTTCCGCAACAGCACGGGTGATTAACAAGAATTTGACCCTGGCACAATGGGCGGAAATTTTTGGCAGGCTTGCCCAGGGCATTTTGGATGAAACGGTTGACGAATACGGCGGCGCCCAAACCCTTCGGGACGCCTTGGCAGATCTCAAACAAAGGCAGGAGCAATGGGGCTTTGATGTTGAGGTCTGTGCTGCGGCTGCTGCAAGACTGGTGCAGGAGCAGGTGGAAAAGTCTGTTGGCGGAGCAGGGTTTTTGCAGCATGGTGTAAACTTCTGCTCCCTTTTGTCTGGTGTTGGCGCCCCCTTTGATGTTATCTGCCTTGTGGGGGCCAATGAAGGGGCCTTTCCGGGAAATGACTCTGCCAGCAGCTTTGATCTTACCGCCATCCACCCCATGCCCGGAGACCGCTCCAGGGCCAACGAGGACCGCTACGCCTTTCTGCAAACCATATTAAGCGCAAAAAAAAGACTCATCATCACCTATACAGGCCAGTCTCAGACCGATAACCAGAACATCCTGCCTTCTTCAGTTGTGTGCGAACTTATCGATTATATTGATAACAACTACGCAGACAACAGCGGTCTGCCTTTAAGGAAGCGCATTGTTACGAGCCACAGGCTCCACGCTTTTGCGCCCCAGTATTTTTCAGGGGACTATCCGGGCTTTTTTTCTTACTCCCAAAGCCTTTGCCAGGCAGCCAAGTCAGGGACAACCCGTGCGCAGGAGCCTGTCCTTTTCGCAAGCAACGCTCTGCCTCCTATTGATTTTCCGGCAAGGCTTCCGGTTTGGGAACTTGAGAAATTTTTTACCAACCCTTGTGAAGCCTTTTGCAAAACCCGCCTGAAGCTGAGCCTTGATTCCGTGCAGGAAGCTGCGCCGGAGAGTGATGAAGCCTTTTCTATGGCAGGCCTGGAAAAATACAGCCTGCAGATGGAGCTTGTGGAAAAGGCCCTGGCAAAGAAAAACCCGGCCCTTTATAAGGACTGGGCCGTCCGCACGGGCCGCCTGCCCCACGGAATGCCCGGCATTGTGGCCTTTGAGGAGCAGGCAGCCCTGGCAGAGGCCTTTGCAGAAAAGGTAAAGCCCTTTGTGGGCAGCGGTTTTCCATCCCTTGCCGTTGAGGTGGCAATAAAAGAAACCATCCTTGCAGGAGAAATATATCCGGCAGGCACTGACGGCCCCCTTGTTTTCCGCCCGGCAACATTAAAACCCAAAGACCGCTTGAGGGCCTGGATAAGGCATCTGGCATGGTGTGCAAGCCAGCCCGTAAAAGAAGGCGCCTGCACAAGGCTCATCTTTACTGACCATCATCTTGTTTACAGCCCTGTGAACCAGGAAAGGGCAAAGGAGCTTCTTGCAGACCTGCTTTCCCTCTATGTGGAGGGTATGAGCCAACCCTTGCCCTTTTTTCCGGTCTCATCCTTTGCTTTTGCGGAAAGCAAATCAAACAAGGGCAAAGACATGGACAAGGCGATGGAGTTGGCGGAAAAGGCTTTTTATCCTCAATTTAAAAGGCCTTACAGCGAAAATACAGACCTTTACATACAGCAGTGCTTTGGCGGGATTGATCCTCTTGATGACAGGTTTGTCGACTTGGCCGAAAGGGTTTTTGCGCCATGTCTGGAGTATACGGAAAGGGGGTAGGCCCCTGCCCCGGCCTCAAAGGAGGTGGGCAAGCCGCCCCATCCAGGCCCGGATATAAGGTCTGCGGCCATGCAGGATGTCCATAAGTTCATCAAGCACAATAAGTGTAAGGCCCCACAAAAGCTCGCCATCATACTGGTAGCATGGCACGGAAAAGGAAAATCCCCCTATTTTCCATTGGTGTACAAGGCGGTTTCTGGGATCTGCCAGAAAGTCCAGGGGCAGCCATATTCTTTTGTTCAACTCGCCGGAAAGCTGCCAGCCGGGATTGCCGAAAATTCCAAAGCAAAAGGGCGAAACAATCATGGGGGCAAGCCGGTTGTGGGTCCGGGTGGGAACAATTGAAAGCCTTCCCCAGTAGCGGGCGTTCAGGGCGGCATCCATGCCTGTTTCCTCCAAAAGCTCCCGCTTTGCGGTTTCCAGCAGGTTGGTGTCATTTGGCTGGGCCACTCCTCCGGGGCAGGCCAGGTCTCCAGACCACGGATCGCCCTTCCGGGTGGCCCTGCGCACCAAAAGCACTTCAGGGGCAGGATTTTCCCGCAGCACAACAGCAATGGCCGCTTCCTGAAAATGGTGCTTCCAGCCAATTCGCACGGGCCGGTGATTGGCAACAGCCTCTTCCAGGCTCTTGTTCAGCATTTTTTTACCTTTTGCCCACAGGCAGCTTGCCCGGATGTTTTTCCTTTGGCACTTGAATTTGCCCCCAAGTATAATTATGTATTATGTTTAGCATTGCCAGGGCCTGCAAGTCTCCTTAAAAAAGGGGCTTTTGCCAAGGCACGCAAAAAACCTTATGCTTTTGCATTGTTATTACAAGGACGGGCCTTATAAGGCCCGAAGGCAGAAAAATCAACCCTAAAGGACGCCCCTGCAATTGACACGGCCTGCAAGCGCCCTGCCGGTATTTTACCGGCAGGGCGCTTGAGGCGGTTTTTGCGGGCGCGCCATAAAGGCCAGGACTGCGCATGGACAGGGAAAACTTTTTCGTTCTTTTGGAGCTTTCCACCGACCCGCCCGAAAGCGACCCCGAAAAGATAGAGCAGGCGGTAAAAAACCTCCAGGCCAAGTGGAGCCGCTTCCGCAACCACCCCACCAAGAGCATCCAGGCCAAAAAGATTCTTGGGCTTTTGCCTGAAATCCGCCGGGTGATGAACGACCCGGATCTGCGGCGCAAGGAGGCCGAGTCGGCTGTTGTGAAAATAGCCGCCGCAGATGAGGAAAAGCTTGCGGGCGTTGACCGGCACCTTGCCATTCACATGAGCAAGGGCTTTGTCACCGATGAGGAGGTGGCCAAGCTTGCAGAGCTTCACGGGGTGGATCAGGACGCCGTGAGAAAGCGCCTCCGCCGCAAGGAGGAGGAAAAGTATGCGGAAATTGACCAGCAGATCGGCATCCGCATGACCAAGGGCTTTATCACTGAAGATGAAATAGCCAAAATAGCAAAAGCCCATGTGGTCCCGCCCGACCTGGTGCGAAAGCGCGTTACCGGAACCATCAAAAAGGATGGCGAAGCCTCAACCCCTGTGGCGGGCAAGGGCCTGGACCCGTCTCTTGCCAAGGTCATCCAGTCGAGCCTTTCCGTGACCGGCCATGCCAGCCTTTACGATTTTCTGGGGGTGGAGCCAAATGCCAGCCTCAAGCTTCTCCAGAAAAAGGCCCACAAAAAAGAGGCGGATCTGCTTAAAATTGGCCGGAAGGATGCCATTGTCACGGCAAGCCAGTCTTTGGCCGGGCACTGTGTCTCCCTTTTCAAAAACGAAGAAAGCCGCCAGGCCTATGATGTCTCCCTTGCCAGAAGGCACCTCACGGCCCTTGATGCAGACATTGACATAGCCGGTATGGATGGGCACATACGGGCCGAGTACATGGGCACCCTGCTGCAAAGCGCATTGCGCTTTGGCATGGATGAAGAAGAAGCCCTGCGCTACATCCAGGAATATGCCGCACAAAAGGGCTGGGCAATCGAGGGAGCGGCAGAGGCGCAAAAAAAGCCGGTCAACAAAAAGCTTTTGGCTGCCATTGCAGCAGGAATTTTCATTATTGTTGCCGGTGCGGGGATTGGCGCTTTTTTATTTCTGCGCGCCCAGAGCCAGACCACCCAATTTGAGGAGCTTGCCCGGCAGGTCGCCGAGGCCCCATCTGTTGAGCGGAAAATCGCCCTTTATCAGAACTATGTTTCAGGCCCCCAGACCAAGTACACCCAGGAAGCCCTTCAGGCAATAGCGCAGCTCAAGAACCAGGCGGTCGCCCGTGATTTTCAGGCTGCCCACCAGGAGGCCAGGCAGCTTGTGGAGGAAGGCAATCTGCACGAGGCTGTTGCCCGCTACGACAAATTCCTGGAGGCCCATCCCAGCTCCGCCCAGTCAGCTTCGGCCAATGAGCAGAGAACCCAGATATTGCGCCAGATCGACCGGGCCGACTTTGAGGCCCTGGAAAAGCTTGCGGCCCAGGATGTGGAAACCCGCATGAGGGCCTATGTGCGCTATTATACCTCCCATCCCCAGGGGCTACACAAAGAGGAGGTCAACCGCTACATTTTAAATGCAGCGGAAGAATATTACATTGCCGTCAAAAAGCATATGGATGAAGCGGCTGCAAGGGAAGACTGGAGCGAAGCCTTAAAATGGGTATCTGCGTATCTCAACATCTACGAGGGCAAAAACCCCCGCGCAGCCCAGATGGTTGAGTTAAGGGACCGCTACTCTACCTATCTGCGGGAGGCCCGCATCTTCGAGGGCCTTGTTCAGAAGGCCGGGGAGGCTGGAACCGACCATGATGCCGCCATCCGGGTTTACCATGAGTTCCTTCAGGCATATCCTGGAACCCATGTGGAAGGCAAGATAGCAATCGCCATTTCCAGGCTGGAGCAGGAAAAAGAGCGCGTCCGGGTGGAGAACATGAAAAACCAGGTGCGCAGAGCCATCGCCAACATTGACCGCTTTGTGGAGCAGCGGCCCGGCACGGTTTTTGACAAGGTTACAGGACTTACCTGGACCATGCTGGATTCCTCCGAGCTGACAGGCGGCTGCATGAACTTTGAGAGCGCCAAACTGTATGTTGAGAACCTTGATGAAGGAGGCTATACGAACTGGCGCCTGCCCGCCCCGGAGGAGCTTAACGCCCTTTACAAACAGCGGCCAGCCCTTCCTGTCAGAGACGAAAAAACCTTCTGGACATCCAAAAGTTTCAGGGCCTACCGGGACGACAGGTGGATAAATGTGGTGGAGGTGGTTGACAACAGGCCCGAAACCGCCCAGACGCCGGAAACTCGTGACTCGCGGGAATGCCATGTTGTTCATGCGGTAAGGTAGGGGCAGGCAACAGGCTTGTTTGTAAAAGCACTATGCCCATTCAACCTCAAAGCTGCCAGAGCTTATTCAAATCTTGCCTTTTTGGGGATGACTTTTAGTCAATCGTCACCCCTAAAAAGAAGGGCTTGTGAGGATTGCTGCCCTCTATAAAGAGTAAAGAGCCTTTTTCTTTTCCGACTCAACTGTGAAATAGTTTCGCCAAAGGAGTGTGGGGTCTCGGCCTCCACACCATTCCACCTCCATAGGCGGTGATTCCGACTGATAATAAGAAGTTCCTCCCAGCAAAATCATTTTGGTTTTTGCAATCAGCTCAACCTGCTTTTGTTATTAAGATAAAAGCGGACTGTCCATTAAGCCCGTTAGGTCAGGCATCAATGGCTTTGCTATTTTAAAATAAAGGAGGCTTTTTGCCTTGAGTCTGCGCAACAAGGAAATACTGACCCATGCAGTTTTAGTGCTGATGATTGTGAGCGGGGCATGGCAGTTTTTTGCCAACCTTGACTGGGTGCTGGCCCCTGGCCGCAGGGCTGCAATGGAAGTTGCAACCGCACAGGTGGAATCCAAATGGGAAAAGAAAAAAGGCGGCGGAAGAGGCAAGAGCTACACATGGCATGTTCTGGAGCTTAAAGGCGTGGAGGGCTGCAACTGCAAGGGAGCAGCCCGTGTGGATGCCTACCTTTACAACAAAACCGCCACAGGGGATGCCGTGGAAGTGCTCTGCCACAAAGGGGTCTGCTATTCCAGGGCCGACACCCGGTGGGACTTTGGATATCGCATTCAGATAATTCTTGCCGGGCTTGGTGCCCTGGTCTGCGCTGTCATTGAAGGCGTGCTTCTTTTGAGGATGCGCAAAAGAAAGCTTGATCCGCCCAAATGAAGGCGCAAGCCAGGGGCAAACAAAGCCCAGCCGGAAATTAAAGTGGCGGGGCGATTGTAACCAGAAGCCGCAAGGTGGTTTTTGCCCTCAAGCCGTGCGGTTCGGAAATATCGCTTATGCACACATCCCCGGCACGCGCGGGGATTGTGGCCCCGTCCGCCCCCAGAAAAAGGCCTTCTCCTTCCAGAACCACAAGGCTCAACTGGCCTTCCAGGTCGTGGTTGTGAACAGGCAGCTCCTGGCCGGGGTTGAAATTGAAGTTGATTATCCGAAAATAAGGCGAATCGTGAACCAGAAACTTTTTGAACGCCTTTTCGGAAAAACCGTTGGCCTCATAAAGATTGACTGTTTTCATGGCCTGCTCCGAAAAATTTAAAGGGTGAGGCCCGGCCTGTGGAGCCTCCTTTCCTTACGGGGAGGGGGGATGGAGGCTCCACTTTTCTTTTGGCCGGGCGCATTTGTATCCTTTAACAGCCCTGCCTTATCCCAAAATCGCCTTGAGGTCCTCATCCGGCGTGGAAATGGGCTTTATGTCAAAGTTCTTCACCAGCACGCCCAGCACATTGGGGGTGATGAATGCAGGCAGCGAAGGCCCAAGGCGAATTCCCTTTATGCCCAGGTGCAGCAGGGTGAGCAGAATTGCAACAGCCTTCTGCTCGTACCAGGAAAGCACCATGGAAAGGGGCAGATCGTTGACGCCCACGCCAAAGGCCTCGGAAAGGGCCACGGCTATCTGGATGGCGGAATATGCGTCATTGCACTGGCCCACATCCAGAAGCCTGGGAATGCCGCCGATATCGCCAAGCTCCTTGTCGAAGAAACGGAACTTGCCGCAGGCTAAAGTCAGCACCACGCAGTCTGAAGGCACCTTCTCCACAAACTCCGTGTAGTAGTTGCGGCCCGGCTTTGCTCCATCGCAGCCCGCCACCAAAAAGAAGTGGCGCAGGGCCTTGCTTTTAACAGCCTCAACCACCTTGCCTGCAACGCCCAGGACCGAATTTCTGGCAAAGCCCACGGTGACTGTCTTGCCCGGCTCGTCTGCCTCAAAACCCGGCAGCTCAAGGGCTTTTTGAATTACAGGCGAAAAGTCCTGGTTCTTGATGTGCGGCACGCCCGGCCATGCACAGCACCCTGAAGTGAAGATGTTGTCGCCGTAAGTTTCGCGGGGCTTCTGGATGCAGTTGGTGGTCATGAGTATTGTGCCGGGGAAATTGGCGAATTCCTTTTGCTGGTTCTGCCAGGCTGTTCCGTAATGGCCGTAAAAGTGCGGATAGGCCTTGAGTGTGGGATAGCCGTGGGTTGGCAGCATTTCGCCGTGGGTATAGATGTTTATGCCCTTGCCCTTTGTCTGCTCCAAAAGGGCGTGCAGGTCTTTAAGGTCGTGGCCGGAAATTAAAATGGCCTTGCCCTTTTTGTGGCCCAGGGGAACAGCCGTGGGAACCGGGTGGCCGTAAGTCTGGGTGTTGGCCGCATCCAAAAGCTCCATTGCCTTTAAGTTGGCGGCACCGCACTCAAGCACAAGGCCAACCCACTGGTCCAGGCCCAGGCTCTTGTCAAAGGGGGCCACAAGAGCCTTGTGGATGAACTGATAAACCTCCGGGTTGCGCTTGCCCAAAACCAGGGCATGATCTGCATAAGCTGCCACACCCTTAAGCCCGAAAAGAAGGATATGCTGCAAGGAGCGGATGTCCTCATTTTCAGAAGCCTCTGCAAAAAGGCCGTGCTCTTTGCCCTGCTCAATCATTTCAGCCAGGTCAGTCTTGGGAACAAAGCTTGCCGCGCCTGCCCAATCAATGGATTTGCCTGCACCGGCCAGCTTCTTTTTGAGGCCTTCCCGCAGCTCAACAGCCTTGTGGGTGTAGCCTGCAATTTCCTCCTGATCAAAGTTTACATTGGTGAGCGTGGAAAAAAGAGCCTCGCAGACAAAGGAATCCACAGCATCATCGGTTATTCCTGCTTTGCGAGCCTCGCCAGCCACCTGGGAAAGCCCCCGCAGAGCATAGACAAGAAGATCCTGAAGGGTTGCCACATCATCGGTTTTTCCGCATACACCCTGCTTGGTGCAGCCTTCGCCCTTTGCCGTTTGTTCGCACTGGTAGCAAAACATTGTTTCCTCCTCCTGTTAGTGTGTTGGGTTAAAAAAAGGTAACTGGGTTAAAGGTTAAAGATAAAGTGCCCTTGCCGAATTTTTTCCGCTTTGGGTTTTGAAAAGTTTTTCGATGAAGCCTTCAAGTTCCTGGCCCTTTTTCTCCGGGAACTCTTCGGGCAGGTTCACCAGCCAGTCCGCGTCCCACAGTATGCGGAACTCTATTGTGTCAATGTCCTTTGCGCTGTGGTGATTGGCGATTATCCTCTCCACATGGTCTGCTGTTTCTTCATCAAGTTTGAGATCGTCCATTATTGCCCTTGCCACGGGCGGGCCTTCAATTTCCTGAAACCTTCCGGCAGATGAATTGTGCTTTTTTTCTGCATTGGGTATGCCCACATCGTGCAGCACGGCTGCTGTAAGAACCACCTTGGGGTTTGCGCCCTTTTCTGCGGCAAGCAGCTTCTGTGCGTGCTCCAAAACCGTGAGGGCATGGGTTATGCGCCTCTGGTCATTGCCGAAAACCCCTTTCATTTTTGCAATGAGCCTGTCCAACAGGGCTTCCTCTTCTGGCGCACCGGTCTGGCCTTCCTTGGGGTCGTAGCCAAGGCATTCCTTTGCGTGCTCGCACCACTGGGCACAGCCCAGGTTAAGCTTGGGGTTGCCGATAAGGTTGCCGCACTTGCGGCAGCGGCGCTTGGCATCATCTTTAAAAAACTCCACCTCATGGCCGCACTGGGCGCAGGCCACATCAAAAACATCCGTTGCTGTCCAAAAGGCCGTGTCCTGGCCGGGGCACATTGTCTTGCTCATGGCAAACTCCTTTCCCCTGCCCTATATGGCTTTTTGTTCAAGTAGTTCGCCGCTTCTGGCTATCTGCACCAGATTGATGGGCACATTGACCCCGGCCATTTCCCTTGCCTTTACGGCTGCATGGGCAAAGCCCCGGCAGCATGGAACTTCCATTATGGCAACTGTGAGGGATCTGGCATTTGCCTCCTTCAAGATTGCGGCAAGCCGCCGGATGTAATCCTCAAGGTCATCAAACTTGGGGCAGCCCATAAGCACCACCCTGCCTGGAAGAAGGTCCGTGTGCAGGGCCGGATAAGCTGTTGCAGAGCAGTCTGCCAGGAGCAGAAGGTCGGCACTCTTTAAAAAAGGTGCATCCGGCCTTACAAGGCGCAGCTTTATGGGCCAATGGGAAAGGGCGCTTGGACCTGCCTGGGCTTTTGGGCCTGTTTTGGCAGTCAGCGACATGGCCGCAGTGCCGGGGCATCCGCCCGATTTGGGCGCAAGGCTCATCTGGGCGCTGCCAGGGCAGCCGCATTCCAAAGTTGGCGGAGGAGCATCCTTGCTCTGGGCAGCCAGGTGCTCTTCCACAGCGTGCTCGTCAAAGGCCGGAGCAAGGCGCTCCACCACCTTGAGTGCGCCGGTGGGGCAATCCCCCAGGCAGGCCCCAAGGCCATCGCACAAAATTTCGCCCACAAGCCTTGCCTTGCCGTCAATAATCTCAAGCGCTCCTTCAGCGCAGGCCATAACGCACTGGCCGCAGCCATCGCACTTTTCTTCGTCAATCTCTATTATGGGGCGCAGTATTTTATTTGCAGCTTTTGCAGTCATGGCAGTCTCCTTTAAATTGGGCGGCAAAATCCGCCAGGGTTTTTGTGGTGAGGTAATGGCGCGCTTTTGCGTTGACCTCTGCAAGCAGGCCTCCCAGAATGCAGTCTCCGCCGCACACGGGTTGGGGCAAAAGGCAGCTTGCATCCTCCAGCACGCCTTCAATGGCCTCGTAAACGGCCAGCAGGGAAACCTCTTCAGGCTTTTTGGCCATTACAAAGCCGCCGCCCGGCCCCCTTGTTGAGCGCACAAGCCCTGTTCGCACAAGGCGCTGGAGAACCTTTGAAAGGTGATTCTCCGAGCAGTCAAGAACCTGGGCCACCTCGTGGACGCTCACCGTGCGCCCAGGGTGCGCCGCCAGGTAAACCCCTGTGTGCAGGGCCAGCGAAGCAGCTTCTGATATTTTAACCAGAGTGGACATTTGCGTTTCTCCTTTAATCAAGAATTACGGTACCAAAATACCACATTAATTTTCCTTGTCAAGCATTTTTTCTATCAAATTGGTAGGGTTTTTATAACAGCTTGATTATATGAATTATTATTTTGATTATACTTCAGGCGGAAACCCTTGAAACCAGGCGCAGAAGAATTTTTTTAAGGATTTTTTTGTGCTGTTTTAAAATTTGCATGGCCGCCCTGCATGGATAAAGGCCTTTGCCAAAGACCTTTGCCCCGTTATTGCTGTGCAGGCTTGTTGTATAATAAAAACAGGGTCTTGTCTCCGATAAGGCCATTCATGGATTCAAAGCAGAACAGCGGCAAAGCCTTCACGGACGGCAGTGCGCCGGAATGACGGGTTCTGGCTCCTTTTTGCCGCCGGGTGGAACTGTCAACAAGTTGCCAGTGTGCTTGCAGCACAAGAGGCAAGATTACCAGGATAAATGAGGCTTTTGCCTTGCCAGGACCTAGGCGCGCATCCTCTTGTCCTTTAAATTTGTGTTTGAAGGGGAAATGATAATTATTAACCACGAAAAACACGAACCACACGAAAAAAGGCAAAAAAGGCTGTCATTCCCGCAGCAAACTGGAAGCCAGGCCCCCAGGCCGTCATTCCCGCAACGGATTGAAAGCAATCCCCCTAGGCGGTCATTCCTACTAACGCGGTAATACAGAATAATATTGAGCTGTTATCCTTATTGAAACAGGGGCCAAAGCTTTCGAGAACGCCCTGCATGGATTCAAAGCAGAACAGCGGCAAAACCTTCACGGACGGCAGTGCGCCGGAATGACGGGTTCTGGCTCCTTTTTGCCGCCTTGGTTTTTTTCGTGTGGTTCGTGTTTTTCGTGGTTCAAGTTTTTGTTTTTTTAATGCCCGTGCTGCACGGAGCCTGTTTTTGTTGGGCTGGCAAAATCCCGGAAAGACGCCCTTGCCTTCCAACTTCTTTGAATTGCCGGAATTTTCTATCCCAATCTACTGATTTTGCAGCTGTTTTCCCCTTCAAGCACCAGCGTAAAGCAGGCTTGGCTCTTTTCTTTTTTCCTGCTTTCTGCTACCAGAAGGCAGCTTTTTGCCGCAGTTGCATAAGAACCGGGGGATGACCATGAGCGCTGCATTTGTGCGTGCTGCATCTGTTTTAATGGCCTGCCTTGTGCTTGCCTGTTTGGGCCAGCCTGCCCTTTGCCAGGAACAGGCACAGCAAGCACCAGAAAAGGCCGCAGCCGTCCAGAGCCTTGAGTCTTCCGGCATTGTGAGCCATGTGCCGGATAGAATTGTTGACGGCAAGGGCTTTACGGTTCGCGGTGCGATAAGCGCTGCCAAGCCCGGCAGGATTTTTATAAAAATGTCCACCAAAGAGCAGTTTGAAAAGGGCGGGCCAGGCACCCATCAGGCAATTCTTGAGGACTTGGGAAAGTCCATTGAATTTGTTTTTTACAATGTTTTGCCCCAAAGCTATTGCATTGAGGCCTTTGTGGATGTAAATGCCAATGGCAAGCTTGATATGGGGGCATTCGGCCCAAAGGAACCCTGGGGCAATTATCGTTTTGCCCGGCCCCGTATGCGCGCACCGCGCTTTGATGAAATGGCCTTTGAGGTGAATGCCGATATTGACGGCATTTCCATCAGGCTGGAATAAGACCCGCCCAACAAACGCGCCCGTAGCTCAGCTGGATAGAGCAACGGACTTCTAATCCGT
>JAGVAW010000300.1 GCA_020060085.1 Desulfobacterales bacterium | reverse complement strand
TTAGCGTACCCAACATCAAGAGGATTCTTTCCCAGGCTCTTGAGGCAGGCAAGGTAAAGAGAGTTTCTGGAGAAAAGCTGATGCTGGGCTATAAGCTGGCATAGCCGTTTGGATATTGTTTTTTGAATTGCCGGGTACAAACCTGTTTTGGCAAGCTCAAATGTTTGAAAGGCAGGTGACACCTTGCACCCAAAACAGTTCCAGGGCATGGGTTCCAGCAGAAGGAGGGTTTCCAGACAGCAGGACCAAAACCCTTTCTGCTACGCTCCAGATGTTTAACAGACGCATCATGTGGCCGGTTGGGTTTTTTAAGCGCCAGGCTACGGCGATCTTCTTGATAATCCTGCAAAATTGGATATAGTCCGGGAACAATAGAATTGCCGATCAGAAACAGCTTTTGAAAAAACTGAAAAATCGGCCCCGGAAAAGTGAAGAGTCTTCACTTTTGACCCGTGGTATGCACCTGGGCTGATTTACCGTTGACCCAATGCTGACCGTTTACGGGACTTATTCAATGGGAGAAAAACTGCTCTGCCCAAGCTGCAAGCAGCCGGTAAAAATACCATCCAGGGCATGGAACCTCCTTCTTGTCTTCAACCCTGCCCTTGTTTCCTTAAAGATACTCTTTGCCCCAGGTAAATGCGATGCCTGCAAAGCCCCATGCCACAGAAAATGCCTGGATCAAATTTTGGATTATGACAGTTATCTTGCCGGAAGGATCGTCAATTTAAGCCTTTGCACCGACTGCCTTGATGCTTTTTCAGAAAAAATCCCTGAACCTGTTCTTTGTGAAGACTGTGGCAGAAACATATTGCTTGGCCATGGTGCTGCCTATTGCGACCTGTGCCGCAAAATCGGATGCCGGAGCTGCTTTGGCGAAAACGCTTTTGAAATCAACCCGGACCTTAACAGGATTTATCCCTACATCCACAAATCCGCCAAGCACTCATATCTGTGCCCGGACTGCAAGCCAATGCTTGCCAAACTCATTGGAGAAATCGACCGGAAGCCGCAGCCGGTTGTCATATCCAATGAAATCAGCCTCAAAAGCGGCAGCTTCAAATTGCTGCGCAATGCCCGCGCCCAATCCCAGGAGTCTGAAAAAGAAGCCAGGAAGCTGCTTTTGAACCATGCCCTTCAACTGGGCGGCAACGCATTGATAAACTACATGGAAGAGGTGGAAGAAGCCGAGAAGCCAACTTTTACATGCAGTGCGACTGTCATTGACTTGTTCAACAACGAGATCCAATGCCTGCCCGTAGAGACCCCCGTTGCTTCAACAAATCCAGCAGAAACAGCTGAAGCTCCAGCAGACGATGGCAATACCTGGCTCTTTGTCTGCTCCGGGGACAGCTGGCTGATAGGCCCAAAGAGCTGCCGGTTGACCATAAGGCACCTGGCGGGATTAAAGCAGATATCCTACCTGCTGATGCAGCCCGACCGGGAAATCAGCCCCATTGAAGTTCACCATTGCCATTGTGTTGACCCGGAGAAAATTGGAAAATTTGACGACACGCAATTCCAGAGGGGAAACATACCGGCTTTCCGGAAATACGATGAAGACACCATAGCCTTTTTTCAGGAAGAGATTGAAAAACGGCAGAATATGATCAACAGCAATTCAAAGGGGATGGGTTTTCATGAAATCGAAACCGTCCGTAACGAAATCGATACCCTGATGGAGGAAATCAAAAAAGCCAAATCCCAGATGCGCTGGGAAAGAAAGGGCAAGTTTGCCCGAGACGCCAGCTCTTCCCACGAAAAGGCCAGGGTGAATGTGAAAAAACGGATTGCAACTGCTATCGGGAGAATACGAAAGGCGGAATACGCTGCCGGAATGGAGCCGGTTATCAGCGAATACCTGAATCTGACCATCAGCACGGGCGATGAGGTCTGTTATCGGCCCAGCGTCTCCCGGAAGGTTAGCTGGGTGTTCAGAATCGGGGATTAGGGCGTTGATTTATGGAGCCGGGATCTTCCTTCGTCCCAGACCAAAAACCGGCATTTTGGTCTGGGACTTGGACTGTGACTTTTTTCCAAAATGTGCCAAAATCGGCAAAAATCAAATAAATTGCGGAGTGAATATCTGCAATGAAATCAAATTACTATAAACATTTGAGGAGTTTAGGAAGCCAATAGGCCCTCCTTCGTAATCATCAGGTCAGCGGTTCGATTCCGCTCGTCGGCTCCAGTAAAATCAAGGGTTTAGCCGGAAAACGGCTAGGCCCTTTTTGTTTGTGATGCTCTCTGGCCCCGCTCTGGCCCCGCTTTTTTATTCCAAGGGCCAAAAAAAAGGCCGGTTCCCGTGTGTGGGTTCCGGCCTTCCTTCCACGCCTGTTTTCTAAAAAAGGATTATTTGTTCCCCCTGGCCTTTAGCCACTCCCTTGCCATTCTTTGGGCTTCGGCGATTTGTGCAGGGGTCATTTTTTTGCTGATATTGTCACGGAATCTCCTTGAGATTTCGATAGATACACCTTCTTGGGCAGCGCTTAAATTGTACCACATAAGGGCCTGCACATAGTCTTGGGCAACGCCCTGGCCCTTGTGATACATCCCCCCAAGGAGACCTTGAGCCTCTGCATTCCCCTGTTCAGCAGCCTTCCGAATCCATTTTGCAGCTTCAGCATAGTCTTGGGGAACACCTTCACCATTGTAATAAAGTGAGCCAAGTAATAGTTGAGCGACTGCATACCCTTGTTTGGCTGCTTTCCTAAGCCAATTTGTAGCTTCGGCATAGTTTTGAGAAACACCCTTGCCTTGATAATACATTTGGCCAAGGTAATGTTGACCTCCTGGCTCCCCCTGTTCAGCGGCTTTCCGAAACCACATTTCCGCTTCGGTGTAATCTTGGAGAACGCCTATGCCATCGTGATACAATGCCCCAAGCATTGTTTGAGCCTCTGCAACCCCCTGCTCTGCTCGTTTCTGCAAATCCTTAAACCAGGGTTCAACCTCCTGGCTATACGCCATAGAGCATAGCCCGGCCATCAAAACAGCCAATAACAAGACCGTGGCCTTGATAAGCTTTTTCATAAATCCCCCCTCCAAAATCCTGTCCCAAGCGATTTGTGATAATTTAAGGCTGGTTTCAAGGCATTATAATTGATCGCCAATGCCTGCAAGCAGATGGCGGACAGAGCGGAAAAATCAGGGCTGTTGCTGCAAAACAAGGTTTTTGTAAAAGCTGTCGTAATACTCCATTGCTGTTTCCACAACTGCCTGGGTGCTTTGGCCCCCGCGAATCATCTTCACTGTGGCGTCCCGCATGGGTATTGATTCTGCGTACTTTTTCCTTTCCCACACATTGACCTCTATATCGTCAATTATGCGGCCAAGGTGAGCCACGGCAGGATCTTCCACCTTGTAATGAAGCGCCAGCGAAACAAAGGTGGACATATTGTGGTAGCGCCTGAACTTTGCATAGGGGGTGTCAAAGGCAACCCCTTCCATGTCTGATTCTCCCTTGGGATAAAAGCGGATTTTTGCTTCCGGGGCAATGAATCGCCTTATGAGCCAGATGGATGCAAGCTTGTCCGCCTCCAGGCCTTCCCAGGTGGAAAAGACCGCTTCCGCCCCCTGGGCGTAAACATTGGGGGCCGCAGGCGTAAGAAGGCAGGCCAGAACTGCTGTCAGCACTATAATCCGCATGATTTCAAACCCCCTGTTCAAGAAAGCGGCGCACAAAATCGTTTTTTGGCGCAGCCTGCATATCTTTCAGAAGCCCCTGCTGCACAACCCTGGCCTTGTCCATTATGGCAACCCTATCTCCTAAAGCCTTTGCCTCGTCAAGGCTGTGGGTGACATAGATGACGCCTGTATTATATTCACGCACAAGCTGCCTTATCAAGGTCAGTATCTCCTGCTTGAGCAGAATGTCCAGGTTGGAAAGAGGCTCATCCATAAGCAGGTATCCGGGCCGGGAAACAAGCGCCCTGGCCAGGGCAAGCCTCTGGCGCTCGCCGCCGGAAAGATGGGCCGGATATCGCCTGCCAAGGGGCAGCAGCTTCGTCTGCTCAAGAATCTGTTGGATTTTTTCATTTGCCTGGGCTTTTTTATGGCCTTTGAGCACAAAGCGCAGGTTTTTTTCCACGCTCAAATGGGGCCACAGAGCAAGCTCCTGAAAAACCATTGAAATGCCCCGCTTCCAGGGCGGAGTAAAGGATTTGCCCCCGGCAACGGTCTTTCCGTCAATGGAAACAGAGCCGGAATCGGGCTTTTCAAAGCCTGCTGCAATGCGCAAAAGGGTTGTCTTTCCGCAGCCCGAAGGCCCCAAAACAGCAAGAACCGAGCCTTTTTCCACGGAAAGGCTCACGGATTCGAGAACCGGCTCTTTTGCAAAGGACTTGTTCACATCATTAAAGGAGAGCATCAGGCAAACCTCGTTACCAGACGGTGCAGCGCATACCATACCAGAGAGCACGCAGTTATGACCGCCATAACAAAAAGGCACAGGGCCGCCACCTGCTCATGCGCCCCGTAGTGCATGAGGTTGTAAATGCGCAGCGTAACCGTTTCCCTGCCAGGGGGCAGAATGAGCAGCGTTGTTCCAAGCTCACCAAGGGCAAGAATGGCTGTAACAAAAAAGGCCACAAGAATACTGGGAGCGGCCAATGGGGCGACAATTCTCGCAAGAAGCCGGGCATGGCTGCGAGATGACATTTTGCAGGCCTCTTCAAGGCTTGGGTCAATCTGCTTTATTCCCGCCTGGATTGTGATAACGGCAAAGGGCACAAATCGCGCAATATAGCCCACTGCCACAATGGCCGTGCTGGTGTAAACCCAGTCCAGGCCGGGCCTGTTCCACACATGGATAAGCCCTATTCCCATAGTGACAGCCGGCACGGCCAGGGGCACAAGTGCGCCGTAACCCATAAGCGCGCCAGCAAAAGGCCCGGAGCGCTCAATGGCATGAGCCAGAAAAAAGCCCAGCAGGGCAGCCCCAAGGCCTGCCACACCTGCCATTGTGAGGCTGAAGGCAATGCTCTGCCAGGCAGATGAAACAGCCTTCACAAATACCGAAAACCCCCCTGCCTCACTTGCAAGCTGGCCCACGGGCGCACCCACGGAAAGGCCGAGCACAGCAGCCGCGCCGACAAGAGCAGGAACAAGAAGCCATCCTGCCGGATATCGCAATGTCCCCTTGCGGCCCATTGAAAGGCTCACAAAGGCCCTGTTGCCCAGGGCCTTTTTCTGCAAGGCCAGCAGAACAAGGGCCACAATCATTATGGGCAGAGAAAGGAGAGAGGCAGCCTTCTCGTCATAAAAGGCGGAGAACTGGATGAATATCTCCACAGGATATGTCCGCACCCGCAGGATATCGGGCACGGAAAAATCCACCCCTGAAAACAGAAAAACAAAAATGGCCCCTGCCAGGATGTGGGGAGTTACAAGGGGCAGCACAACCCCCAAAAAGGCGTAAAATGGCCTGCGGGAAAGAATGGCGCTTTCCTCCAGGTCTGGATCAACGCTTGAAAGGCCTGCCCATGTGGTGAGATACACAAAGGGGAAATAGGCCAGGGCAAGCACAAAGGCAGCCCCCAAAGCTGTGTGAACATCCAGGCCCGTGGCTGCAAGGAGGCCCGGCGAAAGCCTGTCCCACACAATGGCGTGAATGTAGGGGGGGATGAGAAGCGGTGCAACAAAAAGAGCAGAAAGAAGATTACGCCCCTTGAAACGGGTCTTTTGGGTGAGCAGGGCAAGGGGTGCGCCCATAAGAACTGAAAGCCCGGCAGCTCCGCCTGCCACCACAAGGCTGTTTTTCACAAGGCCCAACTGCCGCATGGAAAGCATGGAGGCATCGCCAAAAAGGCCGCTCCACCCGAAAAGGGGAGCAAAAAGCATATAGATGACAGGCGCCAGGGCCACAAAGGCCATGACGCCCGTCACCAGAATTGTCCATGACAGCGGATTAAGCATTTAAAAAAGCATTCCCCGCATTGTTGCCGGGCCTTTAACCTGCTCCCGGATTTGAAAAAAGCCCAACAACAGGGCCTATCTCACAAAAAGCCCCTGGCAGAAGCGGGTGGCTGCGTCCAGGTTTTTAACCATATCTTCGTAATCCACCTGCATGACCCTTATGTCATCAATGGATGGCACATAGTCGGGCTTTGGCACATTGGGCCGCACTGGCATCTGGGCTGCCTCGCCGAATGCAAGCTCGCTCTCAATGCGCTCGCTCAACAGATAGTCAATGAGCTTTTTGCCGTTTTCCGGGTTAGGGCCGTTGGCCACAAGGCCCACGGTGTTTGGGATAAGCAGTGTGCCGATTCCCCTGCCGTCCGGGTAAACCATGCGCACGGGCTTGCCCGCCTGAATGGATACATTGGCATCATCCGTGTCCGTAAAAGCCACGGGCAGGCGGCCAGCCACCACCAAATCGCGGGTCACGGAATTGCCGTCAACAATCATCACGCCGTTGTCTTTTATGCCTTTCAGGTAAAACTCGGTCATCTCCTGGCCCAGCACTGCATAGAGGGCTGCCACATGGGTTGCTGTTGTGCCAAAAAGCGGATAAGCCATCGAAAAACGGCCCTTCCACTGGGGTTTTAAGAAATCGAATATGGAAGAAGGGGCAGCAGCTTCATCAAGCTGGTCGTTGTTTACAATAAGGACCCTGGCCCTTGCCGAGTAGCCTGTCCAGTAGCCTTCGTCATCCTTGAACACGGCGGGGATGTTGGCAGCAGAAGGCGAATTGTAGGGGGTCAGCACGCCGTTGTTTTTAAGGACAATGGTGCGGACTATTTCCCCGTTCCAGAAAACATCTCCGCGGGGCTTGTTCTTCTCGGCAATGAGCCGGTTGACAAGGCCCGTGGTCTTGCTGGCCTCCACATCGTAAACCGCAAGAACCTTTATGCCCGTCTCCTTTTCAAAGGCCTCAAGAATGGGCTGGGAAAAGATCTGGTCAACACTTGTGTAAACAACCACCTGGCCCTTTTGGGCCAGAAGGCTTGCCGGGGCCGCAAAACACAGAACAACAAGAGCCAGTGCAATCCATTTTGCCTTCATTCACATTCCTCCTTTTGAAAAAAGTTGAAAAAACCCGAAAGACAAGTTCCCTTCATGGGAATATTATAAGCCGAAACAGCATATTGGAATAACATATCCACCAAGTTAAGGGATCTGGAAGCAATAGCCTTTTCCGATTTTTCCCCGGCCTCAAGGCTGCCCGGCCCTGCTCACCTCTCCCAAAACCACAAGGTCCAGCCTGGGCCTGCTCTGGCTGCCCGTGTGCAGGGTTATTGTTTCCATGAATCTGCCTGCCGGGGCGTCCGGCCCAAGGCTCACAAAAACCCGGTAGGCTCTGCGGCCCCGGAAGGCTTCCTGCTTGAAGGAAACGGAAAGCCAGTCCACCTGGGCGGATACCCTGTGCAGAAAAAGCTCTTCAGCATCAAGGCTTACGGCAAGCGATGATCCGGAAGAACGGTCAGCCTCGCCATCCCCGTTCTTGAGGATTATGGAGCCGGGCATGAGAACAATGCCGGTTTTCACCTGCCCGGTTATTTCCAGGGCAAGCTCGTTGCTGGTGTTGCTGCTGGAATAAATGTGGATGCGCCGCACAAAATGCCCAGGCCTGTCTTCTGCCCTTATGCGCAGGCTCAAGGGCACAACAGCCCCCGGCTCGATTGCCTTTTCAGGCTTCTGCTCAATGGCCGCCTCGCAGGGGGCGACTATCCTTGTTATGGCAACAGGCTTGTCTGAACTGTTAACCAGCCAGAAAACATGGGAGATTTCATCATCAGGCCCGGCAATGCCAAAATCAAACACCGGGTTTTCGCATTCAAGGCCGCCAGCCTGGCCTGCAAAAAGCTCTGCGGCCATAAAAACGCAAAAAAGCAGTATTCCGGCAAGGGCAAAAGGCCCTGTTACCCGCCGGTTATGAAAGCAGGCGGCTTTGCTGCTGTCTTTCATTTAACAATCCTTATTCTGCGGCTGATAACTCCAAGCTGATCCTTGTAGCTGGAAAGATTGACCGTGAGTATGCGCTCGCCCTCCTCAACAGGGCCTGTTTCCCACACCCAGTTGTAGGGCGCATATCCCAGTTCCTCCTCTGCGTAATAGGCCCCGTCCAGGAAGAAGCATATCTCGTACTGCATATCCTGGAAATGGCCCTTGTCCTGTGGGGCTATGTCCACATGAACAAGTGCCCTGCCCTTGAGCAGGGGAATGCCGTTTTCATCAACAGGTGCCTGGGGAAAGGTCATTATTATTTCCGGCGGCCTGTCCCAAAGGCGGTCGTATTTCCAATGGGGGGAGATGCGCAGGGACGGGTCAACAGCTCTTGGCCTTTCGGGCTTCAATGGTTGCTGCAAGCCTATTTCCTGGCGGTAGCGGTAATAGTCCATGTCGCTGTTGCCATAGGTGACAACCGTGCTTTGGGGCAGGGAAAAATAAAGGATCACCATTTTGAAGCGCTTGTCTTCCCACAGGGAGAAGAGCCTGTCCTGGTCAAATCCGTCCCAGAAAAGGGTTACTCTGCCCGGCGTGCGGGCAGCCCAGTTGGAAAGGGTTTTGAAAAGCGGCCCGCCGGCAGTGCCCAAGCGCACGGAAACCCGGCCTGTTTCAGGCATGGCAAAGCTCACTATGCCCTTTTCGCGGCTAATTTCCACATCCTGAATCTCGTGCTCCACACCGCCTGAAAAAACCGTGGGGTCCCAGATTTCGGCCTTTCCATCAGAGGTCTTGGCCTCAATGGTGAAGTAATAGGCCTCGTCAGGAACAATGCGCTCTTTTGTGTCCCTGCCGGTCCAGACAACTTCATTTTTGCCTGCTGCAAAGGCGGTATTATCGGCCAGAACCGCAATAAGATGATCATCCGGGTCATAGGCATTCACTGTCACAAGGGCATCCTTGGCCAGGGAAAAGGAAAGGGTGATGCGCTGACCTGCTGCGGGGTTGAAGGAATCTCCTGAAACCGCCACATCAGAAATCAGTTGGCCGGATGCGCTCAAGGCAATGGCCCGCAGCTCGGTTTTCTCAAAAGCCGCCGCCTGAACTACCGGAGCAACCGCGCAGAAGACAATGCAGATTGCGGCCAACAAGCTTATACTGCCTGTCAATCCATTTTTTTTCATAGTTTAAATCCTTGTAAATCGTTGTGTCTCCAGGCTGCATTCAAGCCTACGACCAGCGTACAGGGTGGCTCCAGGGAAAGTTTTTTCTTTCCAGCCACACGCGTACAGGACGGCTCCAGTGAAAGATTTTCTTTCCAACCACCAGCGTACAGGGCGGTTCCAGGCGAGGCGGATGCAAGGCGCGCAAGCGAGGAATGAGGGAGCATACTCAAAAGTATGTGACCGAAATTCCGAGTAAAGCGCAACGCAGCAGCCGTCCGTCTGGGACCGTCCTCATCCTACCTCCAATCAACATCCTTCACCGGTATGGATATATCATCAAAAAAGTGCTTTGCCTCTGCCTGGGAGCCTTCCTTAACATCCTGAATCCAAACGCCAAGCCTTCCTCCCCGGTTGGACACAAAGGCGATTTGTTTGCCGTCAGGACTCCAGGTTGGCCCCATGTCCAGGCCCTGGCGGTTGGTGAGTTTGACAAGGGCAAGGTCTGCCAGGGTCAGAATCCAGATGTCGTAATGGCCGGAAATATCGGCGCAGAAGGCTATTTTTGTTCCGTCAGGAGAAAAGACCGGCTGCTGGCTCAAGGCATGGGTCATTACAAGCTGGCGGGCAAAGCCGCCGGAGATGTCGCCCAGCCAAAGCTCCTGAAGCACCCTGCCGCAATCCACAGCGCAGTGGACAGCAGCATAGACAAAGCGGCGACCGTCCGGAGCAAAGGATGGCCAGAACTGGCTCATCCGCTGGCTCACAGAGGGCCGCTCCTGTCCGCCTTCCAAATCCAGCAGGCGGATTCTCGTGTAATCCTGGGTTCGGGAAACGGTTTCCACAAAGAGGATTCTTTTTGCATCAGGCGAGAAAACAGGCTGGGAGCGCCAGAGGTCCTTTTCCTCAAACTCAAGGGTGCGAGACTTGCCGGAAGCAAGGTCCATAACATGAAGCGCGCCGTCACTTGTGGAATAGGCAATTTTTTTTCTGTCGTGCGAAAGGCAGGGGTCCCGCTCGTCAAAGGGGGTATGGGTAAGGCGCGTAGCAGGGCCGCCTTGGGCCTGGGCAAAAAAAAGCTCCCAGTTGCCGTCAACAAGGGCGGTGAATGCAAAAAGGCCGGTTTCTTTTTGCCCGCTGCTGCAAAGGCCCTGCCCTGCCTGCAAGGCCAAAAACAGCAGGCAGACAAGCGCAAGAACCGCCCGTTCAAGAAAGATTTTTGCCGCGCCTTGCCGGGTGCAGGGCAAGGCGCGTAAGTTCCTGGCAGGATTGGTTTGCGTCATCGGAAGAAGCACTCTCTCCAGAGATGGCGGCAACCCCCCTGTCCGGCTTCCCGGCGGCGCTTGCCACTTCAAAGGTGCGGAATTTGCCC
>JAGVAW010000120.1 GCA_020060085.1 Desulfobacterales bacterium | reverse complement strand
CGCTCCCTCGCCTCTCGCTCGTGCGCCTTGCCCACGGCTCCCTGGAACCGCCCTTTGCGCCTGTGGTTGAAAAGCAAAAACCTCCCAGCCCGTCATTCCCGCGAAAGCGGGAATCCAGAATAAAAAAAAGGCGTTATCCTTTTTGAAAAAGGCCTTTGCCTTCGACAAGGCATTACATGGATTCAAAGCAGAAAAACGGCAGGGGCTGGGTGGCACTGGCAACTTGTCGCCAGTGCCATCCGTGTTTTAAGAAAACCCATGGCACATAGAAAACAGAAAAGTTTAGACCAAAATATATTGTGGAAATTAAATATGTTGAGTTGCTTTTATGCTGCGGGTGTATTATAAGGCAATGTGTAGTCCCCTTGAAGGCTCAGCAGGAGCCTTGATTCCGTATTTATTTGGTTGTACGCAAAAACCCTTGCTGGCACTCATACATTTCAGGTTTTTGCATGAATATTGCCGGGTGCAGCAATTCAATTCTATTTGAGAGGGTTGTTTCAACTGTGGCAAAAAAACATAAAGAAAGGGATAGCGCCATGCCAAGAACAAACAAACTACTTCTGGTTATTATTGCAATTTTGCTTCCACCACTTGCAGTTTATTTAGAGACCGGAGCTGGCAAGCATTTCATAATCAACATCATTTTATGTATTTTCTTCTATCTTCCGGGTATTATTCATGCCTTGTGGCTGGTATTGAAATAGAATCCGCAGAAGGGTGGCCCCAGAGCGTCAAGGCGCAAAGCATCCTTGCCCCCGCCAGCCTGGTTCAGACTTAAAAGCGCCGGTTAAGGGTTGCGAGGTAAAAGCCCGCAGCCGTATTGCGATTTTTTCGGCCAGAAAAGCTGTTTGTCGGCCTGGTTTGGATAATAAAAGGGCAGGCCTTGCTTTAAAGCGCTTTGGCTCACAAAAACGGTTAAGCTTTTTTTCGTGTTTTTCATGGTCAAAAATTGCGGTTTTCTTCTTCACCAGCGTATGGGGCGGCTGCGCTCTCCTGCCTTAACAGCCTCCTGTTTTTATTATCTTAAAGTTTTTCCCCGGTGGTTTCTTTTTTTCAGGAATGTTCCAGGTACTGCTTAAGGGCTTTAAAATCATCCTCGTAGATGTTGGTGAACTGTATGCCCACATCCCAACCGCCTGTTTGGCTGTTTGGCCTGCACCACATGACTTCGCCCAAAGCTGTAAGGGGCTGGCTTTGGGCAATGTCCACAAGGTAGGAGTGGGGTTTGCGGTGCTCTGCAAGGCCTTTGAGATGAATTTTGAGGCTCAACGAGGTTCCGGCATCAAAGGGCATATCGCTGTTAAAGCTTATGCCCCCGCCGGAAATGTCCTTTCCAAGGGCCACGGAATCCGGTTTTGTGGGCAGGGGGAACAGAAGCTTGACCACCTCAACGGTAACTGCCTTGGGAATCCTGGGAAAGCGCCTTCTTTCCTCATTTGTCTTGTTGTCTTCCATTGCAGCCCCCTTGCACGGCTTTGGTTTTGTCATAGGGGAAAAATTTTTCCCGGCTGATTATTTTTTTGGCGTTTGCAATTTGCTCTTTAGTTTTGCAATCGCCGCTCTTTTTTGCTTATGCCCGGTTTATGCTGCAAAATCATCAGAAGGCCTGTTTTGCAAAATCCACGGCATTTTTGATAACTGCAATGGCCGGTTGGGGCGGATTTTCAAGCCCTTTTCTTTTCTGCACTTCCCGGTAAAAGGTCCATCTTGGGTGATTGGTGGGGTGGATGAATGCCTCCGGGTGGGGCATCAGCCCGAATACGCGGCCTGTGGGGTCGCATATCCCGGCAATATCCAACAGCGAGCCATTGGGATTTTGGGGAAATTTGCCCTGGGCCGGGCTGCCGTCCAAATTGGCGTAGGTCAGGGCTATCTGGTTGTTTTCGCCAAGCTTGTCAAGTATGTCCTGCTCGGCAAAAAACTTGCCTTCTCCGTGGCGGATGGGCATATCAACAACCCCAAGGCCTTTAGTGAACACGCAGGGGCTTTTTGGATTTGCCGCAACCCTGACCCATGCATTGCGGAAATTGCCCGAATCGTTGTAGGTAAGCGCCACGGTGCGCTTTGTGTAATCGTTTTCAAGGCCGGGCAAAAGCCCCAGGTTAACAAGGGCCTGAAAACCGTTGCATATTCCGATTACAAGCCTGCCGCCCTCCACAAAATCAAGTATTTCCCGGCCCAGGTTGTATTTCAGCCTCACAGCCTGAATGACCCCTGCCCCGTGGTCATCTGCCCAGGAAAAGCCGCCCACAAAGGCAAGTATGTGAAAGTCTGTCAGGCTCACCTCCTTGCTTATAAGGCTGTTTATGTGAACCCTTTTAGCTTGTGCGCCGGATTTTTCAAAGGCAAATTCGGTTTCATAATCGCAATTTAAGCCATAGCCTGCCAGAACCAGAACGCGGGGCGTCATATCAAACCTCCCAGACGCCGCTTCCAGGCAGCGCGAAGGGTATTCACATCGGTTTCCACAAGGGTGCGCCTGTCAAGGCCCCGGATTGCAAAATCGCCGGTATCTGAAACAAGACCCACCCTTGCCACATCAAAGGCTGCAAAGGCTGCTTCAAAGGCGTGCCGGTTTTCGTGGCTCACGCTCACAACAAAGCGGCCCGCAGACTCGGAAAAAAGCAGGGCCAGCTCGTTTAAGTTTCCCTCTCTGGGAACCTTTGACAGATCAGCAAAAATGCCCAGGTCGCCGGCCAGCGCGCTCATGGCAAGGGCAACCCCAAGCCCACCCTGGTATATGCCGCGCACCGAGGCGCAAAGCCCCTGGTTTATGGCCTTGTGCAGGGCGCGGTAAAGGGCGAGGTTTTCTGCTGGGTTCACGATCGGCACATTTTTGCCCAAATGCCCCAAAAGCTCGTAGAGCTGGCTTGCTCCAAGCTCGTTTTTGGTTATGCCCAGCACATAAATAAGGTCTCCGGGCATTTTAAAATCCGCAGTTGTGCAGTTTTTGACATCCGGCACAATGGCAGAGGTGGTGAAAAGAAGGGTGGGCAGGGCGGAAACCTTGTGGCGCTCGCCGTATTTTCCGGGCAGATGCCCGTCCACATACATGGAATCCTTGCCGGAGAGAAGCGGAATGTTATAAGCCCGGCAGATGTCTGCCAGAGCCATGCAGGAGCGCACAAGCTGGGCCGCCTTGTATTGGCCGTCCGGGTTTTTTTTGGGGTCGTGTGCAATGGTGGGCCAGCAGAAGTTGTCCACACCGCCTATCTGCTCCGGGTCTGCGCCCACGGCTATCACCCGGCGCACAGCCTCATCCATCACGCAGGCGGTCATGGAATAGGTATCAATGGCCGAATACCCCGGCAACAGGGCCTGGGCAATGGCGATTCCTTTTTCTGATGAAAGCACGGGCCGCAAGACCCCGGCATCTGAAGGCACATCTGCAAACACGCCCACAAAGGGCTTTATAACGCTTGTTCCCTGCACCTCGTGGTCGTACTGGCGGTTTATCCACTCCCTGCTGCAAAGGTTTGGCATATCCAGCATATCGCACAAAAGCCCGGTATAGGAGCCTTCCGGCGCAGATAGCACAGGTTCTGCCAGGCCCCTTTCTTCAGGGCTTAGCCAGAGTGCGTCAAACTCCCACTGGGGAAAGTCCTCCGTCAAAAGGGAAAGGTCAACAAAGGCGCAGGTTTCGCCCTTCCAGGTGATGTGGAGTTTTCCCGAATCCGTATAAGAGCCTATTACCGTGCTCTCCACAGCGTGCTTGGCAGAAAGATCCATGAATCTGGCCAGGTGTTTTGGCTCTATGGCAAGGGTCATGCGCTCCTGGCTCTCGGAAATCCATATCTCCCATTGATCCAGGCCTTCGTACTTTAATGGGACTTTGTCTAAAGCAATTTCAACCCCGTTGGAAAAGCGGGCGGATTCCCCCACGGAAGATGAAAGGCCGCCGCCGCCGTTATCGGTAATGTATGCAATCAGCCCTTCGTCCCTGGCTTCCAGCAGAAAGTCCATCATCTTTTTCTGGGTGTAGGGGTCGCCTATCTGCACATGGCCTGCCGGCGTATTGGCAGAAAAGACCTCTGAAGATGCGGTCACGCCGTGTATGCCGTCCTTGCCCACCCTGCCGCCGCACATGACCACAAGCTGGCCTTTTTTGGTGGTCTTTTCCCAGGAGGGCTTGCCCCCCACCTTTGAGGGCATTATGCCAAGCGCGGTAACAAAAACCAGGCACTTGCCCAGATAGCCCGGATGAAACACAAGGCAGCCCGTGGGTGTTGGTATGCCCGACTTGTTGCCGCCGTCCCGAACGCCCTCAATAACGCCGTCCAGCAGGCGGCGGGGGTGCAGCTTTGGGGTCAAGGGGCCGTCATAGTCGCGCGGGCCTACGCAAAAGCCCCAGGTTCCGGCAATGAGCTTTGAGCCAAGCCCCGTGCCCATCGGGTCGCGGTAAACGCCCACAATGCCTGTTATGGCCCCGCCGTAAGCCTCCATGTTGGAGGGCGAATTGTGGGTCTCGCCGGTTATGGTATAGCAGTTGTCCTCATCAAAGCGGGCCACGCCTGCGTTGTCCCACAGCACGGAGACCACCCAGGGCTTTTTGGCCTTTATTTCAAGGGTGGGCTTTTCAATGCAGGTCTTGAACAGGCTGTTTATTTCCGTAATGCCCTTTTTGCCCTGCTCCCTGTAGAGGAACCTGCCGTTAAAGGTGTTGTGGTTGCAATGGTCGCTTCTGGCCTGGGAAATGTATTCCAGTTCAATATCTGTCGGCTCGGCAAGCCCTACCCTCCTGCGGGCGACAATAACCTGCTTTTGCTGAAAATACTTGCGGATGGTTGGAATGTCGTTGGGGTTTAAGGCCAGGTTCCTTTTTTGGGAGACAGCAAGCAGGCTTTCATCCGAATCAATGGGAATGCTTGAAACCACAGGCTTGTGATTGAGCAGAACCTTTGGCGCAATGACGCCGGTGCCGGTAGAGGGGTCCCAGTCTTTTTGGGAAAATATTTTCACCTGCTGGATGAGGTCGTTTGCCAGAAGCTGCGTTGCAATGGTTGCAGCCTGCTCGCGGCTTATTTTGCCCTCAATGCAAAAGCGCCGGGATGTATAGACCCGGCTTTGGGGCGGGAGCTTTTTGGCAAAGATGTCCTCAATGGCCTCAAGGGCTGTTGCCCCTGGGTTGTCGCGCACGCCTGGCCTGAAACCCACCCATATCGCCCAGTCAAAGGGAATGTCCAAAGGCTTGTAGGATGAAATCTGGGTAACGGGATTGGTGAATATTTCCGTGCGGATGCTTTCAAGCTGCTCCGGCTTAAGGTCCATGTCCAGGGTCAGAACCGTTACCACCCTGGCAGAATCTATGGGGATGCCAAAGTAATCGCGGGCCTTTTTGGCCACAGAGGCGCCGTGTGCATCAAACAGGTGGGGCTTTAATGAAATTTCCAGTACAAAGGGCATAGGCTTTTTCCAGGGCAAGGCCTGTCTTTTTAAGAGCGGGGTTTTGAAAAGGCCCTGCCGGACAAGGCAAACAGAGCCAGGGGTTTTTTGCAAAGTCCAAAATCAAAACAGCAAAAAACTTTGCAGCAGCATCATAGGGAAATATACGGGAATGGGCTTGATTGTCAACTCTGTGTGTGAAGGGCGCTCCCAGGAAAACTTTTAGCTGTGTTGCGCTTCACCGGGAAGGGGACTCGATGTGCCAGCAGTACACTTTCGCCCCTTCCCGGCAAAGCGCGCCTTGCTCTCGTTTCCCAGGAACCGCCCTGTCCGCCTGGCTGCTCCAGGCGGACGCCTGCTGCGTTGCGCTTCGCATCAAAGCTCGGTCACATACAAAAAGTATGCTCCCTCACTTCTCGCTCGCGCGCCTTGCATCCGCCTCGCCTGAAGCAGCCAGGGGCTTTTATGGTTGAAAAACCTCGCGTTGGAACCGCCCTGTCCGCTTGTGGTTGAAGGGGAAAACCGCAAAAGCCCCGGACACGCCCTTTGCTTTTGTGAGGGAACCCCCCATGCCGTCATTCCAGCGAAGGCGGGAATCCAGCATAAAATAGGGCTGTTATCCTTATTGAAACAGGGCCAAAGCCTTCGACTGCGCCCTACATGGATTCCGGCTGACAGCGGCAAGGGCTTCGAGGGCTAACCGGGGCCGGAATGACGGGTTCTGGTGCCCCGGACCCGCCCCATGCGCTTGTGGCTGAAGGAGAAAGGCTGCAAAATCAGTAGGTTGGGATAGCAAATCCGGCCCGGCGTGTAGGTTTCGTTGGGCTACGAAAACCCTCACACCTTACAAAAAGTTTGCTGACCGGATTTTCCAGCCCAACGGCTGGCAACATTTGCCAGTGCCACCCAACGCTTTGCCGTTGTTTTTTTCTTTTAACCAAAAATGCACAGGGCGGTTCCAGGGAAAGGAGGGGGAAGGAGCCGGATTTATCGCCCAATCACCAGCGCAAAGGGCGGTTCCAGGGAGCTGTGGGCAAGGCGCACGAGCGAGAGGCGAGGGAGTGTACTGATAGTACATGACCGAGCCTTGATGCGATGTGCAACACAGCCCACGGCTTCCTGGGGCCGCCCTTATCTATAATCTGCCAGATGGGCCTTTATCTCCTCCAGCAAATCAGCCGGATAAAGCTTTCCGGCCAATTCCTCCCATATGGGCAGGGCCTGGAGCTTTATCTGCTCAATCTGCTCCGGTGTGGAGTTGACCTCATTGACCCCGTAGCGGATCATGGCTGCAAGGCTTTTGTCCCCTTCAACGCGGGAGTCTTTGGTAAAGCGGTTGCTCCACTCAAGCCTGTCTCTGCGGATATTGTTCTGGTAGGCTTGGGGCAGAACATCCCAGGCTGCGACAGTGGAAACGCAGAAGGCCGGAACATAGCGGATGTTCATGGGGTTTACAAAGCGGAAGGTGGAATATAGCTGGGTTCCCACCACCCATATTGATGGGGCTATCATGGCATCGCTCACGCCGGAGCGCAGCCCGGAGGGGATTTCAGCAACCCCCATCGGAATCGGGCTTGTGCCAAATCTCTGGAGAAGCCTGCCTTCCAGAGGCCCGAACCAGGTTACAAAACGGGCCTTTGCAAAATCCTCCACGCTTGTAATGGGATCACGGGTGGAATATATCTGGTCAAAATCCTGGTCCAGCCACAAAAGAAGCTTGAAGCCGTGCTTTGCAACAATGGCGTCAAAGCGATCCATCATGCGCTCTTTGAGGTAGTCAATCTCCTGCCAGCTTTCAAACAAAAAGGGCAGGCCCAAAACAGCCATGTCGCCGGCCATCATAAAGGTACCCTGGCCCGAAAGCCCGGCTGCATGAAGCTGTCCCATGCGCATTTTCTGGATGTGCTGCTCGTCATCGCCCATGATTCCGCCCCAGTAAACCTTTAGCACAACATCCCCATCCGTGGCGTTTTCAATTTCAGGCAGAAGAATGTCGCGCACCTGGTTGGCATAGCCTATGCCCTTTGGGGCAAGGGTTCCGGTTTTCCATTCCCATCTGGGCTTTTTAGCGTGGGCAGTATCTGCCAAAAAGCCCAATCCCAGGGCAAGAATCAGGGCAAGGCCTATGGCGGATAATTTTTTTGCTGACATTGCTTTCCCCCTTGAAGAATGCAGGCTGTTGGGCTTAAGCGCCAGGGCTTTAATGGCGCGTAAAAGGGCAGGAATGTTCCCCTGCTTTTAGGCTGCTGGATAAAGCACGCAAAAAGAGTATGGCCCCGCAGGGCAAAATCTTAAGACTGGGCAATATGGGAAAGGATGGGCGGGGGTTTTAAGGCTCCCCGCCCCCCTTAAAATATGCAAGGGCAATGCCTTGTGATATGCAATGCCTTAATTAGAATGGATAGAGCGGTATTCTTTCAGGTAGCCTTTCAGTTCGTCAAGAAGCTCCTGGCTATATAGCCTGCCTACCATCTCCTGGCCCACAGGCTCCAAAATCTGCTGAAAGCGCGCCAGATTGGCAGGTGTGATGTCCGCCTTCTTCATGCCATAGCGAATCATGGCTTCAAGGCTCTTTTCATTGTCGCGGCGGGTTCCGGCCACAAAGTTATCGGTAAGCTCCCACCGCTCGGCAATTATTCCGTCCTGGTAAGCCTTGGGAAGCTCGTTGTATGCCTTGTTGTTTACAACAATGAGTGCTGGTGCGTAGCGGATGTTCATTGTGTTGACAAACCTGGATACCGAATACATCTGCGCGCCCACCATCCATATTGCTGGGGCGATGTTTGCGTCAGCAATGCCGGAGCGCACGGATGCGGTGACTTCCGGCACATTGATTGGAATGGGCCTTGCGCCCAGAAGCTCAAGAACTCTTTCTTCCAGAGGGCCATACCATGCCACAAAGCGAACCCCCCGGAAGTCTTCGGGCGTTTCAAGGGCCTTGCGCACGGAATATATCTGGTCAAAATCCTGATCAATCCAGACAACGAGCTTGAACCCGCGCTCTTCCATAAGGCGGTCAAAGCGGTCGAACATCTTTGGCTTTACAAAATCAACCTCATCGTAGCTGTTGAAAAGGAAGGGAATTTCAACAACCGCCCAGTCGGGCAGAATGAGTATGGCCCCGCTTGCGGTGAGGCCCCCTGCCTGGAGCTGGTCAATGCGCATCTTCTTTATGGCGTCCTCGTCATCGCCCATCACCCCGCCCCAATATACCCGCAGGTTAAGGTCCTTGTTGGTTATGCGGTCAAGGGCAGGCATAAGGACTTCCTCCACCTGCTTGGCCCAGCCCACATTTCTTGGGGCAAGGGTTCCAACCTTCCACTCATAAGAGGCCTTTCTGGCCTGGGCGATTTCCGGCAGGCAGAAGGCGAGCATGAGAACTGAGCAAACAATGGCTATTGTCAGGCGCGTCTTGCTAAACATAATACTATCCCCTTTGAACAATACTCAGGCGGTTTTTGCTGCCTGAAGTTTTGGCTCAACCGAATTTGGCAACCAGATTTTTTTCAAATTGATCGGCTGTGCTGTTAAACTCCCGAACCACAAGAGGCTTCACAAGAGATTTGATAAGGCCGGGAACCGGAAGGTTAAGATCCAGCTTTGTATAAAACTGGACGCGGGTTTTGCCGTTTGCGT
This sequence comes from Desulfobacterales bacterium, assembly GCA_020060085.1. GTDB lineage: Bacteria > Desulfobacterota > Desulfobacteria > Desulfobacterales > Desulfatibacillaceae > JAGVAW01. The sequence continues at coordinate 3,494 of JAGVAW010000120.1, read as the reverse complement.
CCGTAAGCTTGGCATAGCCTTCATTTCTGCCGTTGCCCACATCTGAAACAGGCGTCCATCTTATTATGCCATTTTCCTTGTCTGCCTCGTACTTGCAGGCGTAAATGACCTGGAGGGTGTATTTGGATACGCCGACTTTTTCCATTTCCCACTGAAAGGAGTTGCCGCCCAGGGCCGAAAGCTTTTCCACTTTGGGAAAATACTCTGCTGTTTTGGGTACATCAGAAAAAAAAGCAAAGCAGGTGTCAAAGTCCGTGTTGAATTCCATCTCCTTGGTAAAATCAATTGTCATCTCAACTGCCATAAAAAAACCTCCCAGTCAGCGGCATGGGCAAAAATACCCATGACCAGCCTAACAAGCCTAAATTGTTGAATAGCCAATTAGCAGGAGAAAGCGAGCGTCAAGCTTATGCAATATAATTTTGGCTGTTGACCCGTCATGCCGCATCATGATTCTCCCGGGCCGCTTGGTATAGTAGTCAACCACAAGCCAAATGCACAAGTCAACAGCTTTTGTGTTTTACGAATGTAAAAAGATGCAGGAAAATAAAGGCTTGACTAGTTCTGCTTGCGGAAGCCCAAATTGCGTCACGGCTGCGTCATAATTGCGTCACGGCTGCGTCACAAACTGGCCGGAAAGGCGGTAAAAAGGGCTTGAGGCATTTTTGACGCGGCTTTTCCCCGGCAAATCATCTGCCTTTAAGGCTTGGCGCAGAAATCGGGCAGGCAGGCCGCCATATCCGGGCTTAAGCCGGAAAAATTCTCAAAGGTTATGTCATTGAATGCAATGTTTTCTTTTTGTTGAATTATTTCAAATAGTTCAAAATAGTTGAGCACAATGCGCTCCTGCCAGTCAAGGCCCAGGGCCGCTGCTGCCTCCTTTATGGCCTCTTCGCGGCCTTCAATTTCCAGAAAAATGCCGAATGGCATTGTATCGAGCATAAGAAGAACGCTTCCCATTTCAAAGGTATGGCGCTTCTTTTCGTAGCAGCGCACAGGAAAATAGCCTAAAAAATCAAGTATCTGCCTCATGGCAGCAGGGTTGTCCAGGGCTGTTTCCCATTCTGCCATGACCTTGCACTGGCAATCGGCCTTATTTGAAGTTTCAGCCTTCACGGTAAGGGTTGCCCTTCCATCCTCGCGCAGGCGCAACAGGGCGTTTTTTTTGCGGATGCTGCCGGATTTATCATCCCATATTGTGTTATGCTCCTCTGTCTGGCCCAGGCTTTTTGCCCCCAGCGATAAAATTTTGCCGTGCAGCATTTCCGGCTCACTAACCCAGAACTTGACCTCAATCTCAAGGGGCGGGCTTTCCATTTCTTTCTCCTTAAAGGCCTTTTTTGCCCTTGCTTTTAATATGTCTGCAATGGAGTTTTAAGGCTGTCTGTTGTAGAATGAGACAATGTATTTGAAAGCATCTGCAACTTATACATTCTGTTAGGTTTTTGTGCAAGGAGCAGTCAGGTTGAAACTCTTTTTTGCTTCGGATCAGGACTTCTGCTTGAACTCCTCCCACAACAGGATTGCCTCCTGCGCAGGGACGGGCCAGGATGGCGAGAGCCGCGCAGGCAGGCCCTGGCCAAACCCCAGGTTCGAGGTTGCAGGCCCCCTGGTGCTTGACAGGCTCACAAACCTTGTGTGGCCCAAAGATGCCTCTGCTCTGGAATTTGGCCTTTCCTTTGACGAGGCAGGCCAAGCTGTGGAGGAAATGAACAGGGAAGGGCAACTGGGCCGCAGCAACTGGCGGCTGCCAAACCGCAGGGAGCTTTTTTCGCTTGTGAGCCACGCCTTTTTCAACCCGGCCCTGCCAAAGGCTCATCCCTTTGAAAATGTTTTTTCCGGCTATTACTGGAGCAAAACCCCGTGCGCCAGATTTCCCAAACAGGCCTGGACGGTTCACCTTGGGGGAGGGCGGGTTTTTCAGGGAATGCGTCATGCCTCCTTTATGGTTCTGCCGGTTAGCGGACAGGAGGAGGCTTCCCCGGAAAAGGCCCCTGAAAATCCGCGCTTTGAGCCTGCAAATGAAGGCTTTCTGGATCTGGCCACCGGCCTTGTGTGGCACAAAAACCCCAATCTTGCAGGCAAAAACCTTTCCTGGCAGGATGCCCTTGAAAGCATAAGGCTGCTTAACAGGCAAAACCCTTCTGCAAAAAGGCCCTGGCGGCTTCCCGGCGTGCGGGAGATGGAAAGCCTGCTTGACATGGACGCCCATTCCCCGGCCCTGCCAAAGGGGCACCCCTTTGCGGGCGTTGCCCAGGCCTGCTGGACAGGCACCACAAGTGTTTACGACCCTGCCTATGGCTGGGCCATTTATATGGAGGATGGCCGGGTTGGAGTGGGATACAAGGAAAGGCCTGAATTTGGCGTCTGGCCGGTTCGCTGAAAAAGCAGCCTGCCTTCAAGGAGAAAAGGCATGAAAAAAATTTGCTTTGGCATTGTGTCAACCGCCCTTTTGCTGGCAGCCTGCCTTATGCCCTGCCAGGCCCTTGCAGGCTGGGAGTTCACGGAAAGCACGGCAAACGGCCAGCGGCAGGTTTTTGTGGAAAATCAGCGTATTCGCATGGAGGAGGGCCGAAGGGCCACGGTTTATGACGCAGAATCAGACACCCTGATTTTTATGGACACCCAGACAAAAACATACTGGGCCGGCACGCCAAAGCAGTGTTCAGAGACGCTTTCTGCAGCCAGGGAGCAGGCTGTCCTTTTCATGGAAAGGGAGCTTGCAACTCTGCCCCCGGACCAAAGGGAAAAGGCCAGAGCAATCCTTGCCCGCCATATGCCCCAACGCCAGCGAGCCTTGCCGCGGGTCAACATTCTTGCCACTGACAGGGTTGCCCTCATTGCCGGGTATCAGGCAAAGGCCTACGAAATGCGCGTGAACGGACGCCTTTCAGATGAAATATGGATTGCTCCGGAAATATCGGTAAAGGATGACCTGGATCTTAAAGCCTTTGGCAGGGCCATGCAGACCATAAACAGCGTAAGCGGCCAGGCCGCAGAAATGGCTGCCTTCTCTACGGAGGTCATGGATCTTCTTTCCCGCGGATGGGCGCTGCAATGGGCCACATACCTGCCAGACGGCAAAAGGCGGGTGGACACGGTGACAGATGTGGAGCCCAAAGCCGTTGACGCAAGCCTTTTTGCCCTGCCAAAAGACTTTGAGGCCGCCCCCCTTGAGCAGGTGCTGGCAGACTGAAGGCAAAAAAAGACGGGCAAAAACAGATTATTTTTGCGGGGGGAAAACTTTTTTGAAAAAAAGTTTCCCCCCCGCACCCCCTTTTCAAAAAATTTAAAGTATTTTAAGGGTGTTATATAGGCAAATAGTGCAGTTCAGGCAGGGGGCAGGCAGCTCTACAACAGATTTAAAAGCCTATTCATAGCATATGTTTTCATCAGCAGACAGGGTGAAATAGAAAATCCATTTTTAAGGTTTTCAAAAGCCCAACAGTAAAAGCCAGGCCCCAGGATTACAAAGATAACTATTCATTATCATT
>JAGVAW010000042.1 GCA_020060085.1 Desulfobacterales bacterium | reverse complement strand
GTACATCCTCTTCAACTGCTGGTTTTCAGCCTCCAGCTCTTTCATTCGCCGGACATCAGAAACTTCCATGCCCCCGTATTTCGCCTTCCATTTGTAGTAGGTGGCGTTGGCAATGCCGTACTCGCGGCAGAGGTCCCTTACCTGCCTACCTGCTTCACCCTCCTTCAAAATTCCGACAATCTGACTTTCCGTGAATCGACTCTTTCTCATCGGCAGAACCCTCCTTGTCTGATTTTTGCACCAGAAGGCTCTACTTTTCAATGGCCCTATTTTAGGGGAGGGTTACAGGGTACAAAGTTTTGGTCTCCACTCCATCCGTCACTTATCAGCGAGTATTCTGGCGCAAGATGGGGTTCCGGCAGTTCACATCCAGGCGATTCTCCGGCACAAAAAATTAAGCACAACGGAGAGATATTTGCATCAACTGGGTGATTTGAGGGCTTCGCTTGAATTGCTTTCCAGAAAACAAAAGCTGTTTGGGGAGCCGTCAGCTCCCCAAACAGCTTTTGGGGTGAACCAGTCGGCTGCGTAACCAGCCGATTTTACTTTCTTTATGGCGGGGACGACGAGACTTGAACTCGCGACCTCCGGCTTGACAGGCCGGCGCTCTAACCAAACTGAGCTACGCCCCCGTGGTGGGCGGAACAGGGCTTGAACCTGTGACCCCCGGCTTGTAAGGCCGATGCTCTCCCAACTGAGCTACCCGCCCGCAGGATAACAGGCTCACTGGCGCTGCTGACAAAGAGGCATATTTCATGAGCCAAAGCCTCCTTGCATTCCTCTCAAAAGCAGACGCTTCCTAACAAGTCGCTGCAAGCCTGTCAAGATAAATCGTTTAGACTGCCGGGTTTAAAATCCGTTTTTTTTAACGAGCTGATTGCAAAGCCAAATTCTGCTTGCGGAGAGCCTTGCGAAAAAGAGCTTTCCGCAAGCAGGTTTTGTTTTTTTTAAAGTGCCTTTTTTTAAAAGGCCTTTTACGCAAGCCTGTTGGGCAAGGGTTTTACCTGCAGGCTCAAACAGGGACAACTTTCAGTTGATCTGCAAACCGGGCTGTCCGCTTTCAAGGGTTTTGGGTGAGGTCACGCACTCAAAAGGAAGCTTTTCGTCCGTAAACAGCCTTTCCCCTTCCTTTAATACAAGGGCGTGCTCCAGAACCTGATCCATGTGCGACACAGGGGTGATTTTCACATTCCTGCTTATCTTCTGGGGAATGTCGCGGAGATCCTTTTCGTTTTCATCGGGGATAAGCACCTCGCGCACCCCTGCCCGATGTGCGGCCAGGATTTTTTCCTTCAGCCCGCCTATGGGCAGCACACGGCCTCTCAAGGTGATTTCTCCGGTCATGGCAAGATCCCGGCGCACGGGCCTGTTGGTGAGCGCGCTTACAATGGCCGTGCACATGGTTATGCCTGCCGAAGGCCCGTCTTTGGGGATGGCCCCTTCCGGGATATGGATATGGATGTCAAGCTTCTTGTGGAATTCCGGGTCCAGGCCCAGGCGCGGTGCGCGGGCGCGCACATAGGTGACTGCGGCCTGGGCGGATTCCTTCATCACATCCCCAAGCTTTCCGGTGATGGAGACATCGCCCTTGCCGGGCATGGTTATGGTTTCCACAGATAGAATTTCGCCGCCCACCTGGGTCCAGGCAAGGCCCATTGCAAGGCCTATCCGGTCAACATCCTCCAACTGGCCGTAGCGAAAGCGGGGAGGACCGAGCATTTTTTCCACGCTCTGGGCAGATATCTGCACTGCCGTGCGCTCCGAGTCGCTGACGATTTTGCGTGCAGCCTTGCGGCAGATGGCGGCAATTTCGCGCTCCAGGTTGCGCACTCCGGCTTCCCGTGTGTATTTGCGGATTATTTCATAGATAGAGTTATCGGAAAACTTGATTGATTCATCATCCAGGCCGTTTAGCTTGGCCTGCTTGGGCAAAAGAAAGCCTCTGGCAATGTTGAACTTGTCATATTCCGTGTACCCGGGTATGCGGATGATTTCCATGCGGTCCTGCAAGGGAAGGGGAATCTCCGGCAGGGTATTGGCCGTGGTTATGAAAAGCACATCCGAAAGATCGTAGTCAACATCCAGGTAATGGTCGTTGAAGGCATAGTTCTGCTCCGGGTCGAGCACTTCCAGAAGGGCTGCGGAAGGGTCTCCCCGAAAGTCCATGCTCATCTTGTCCACTTCGTCAAGGCACATGACAGGGTTTGAAACCCCGGCCTTTTTGAGGGACTGGAGAATTTTGCCGGGCAAGGCTCCGATGTAGGTGCGCCTGTGGCCCCGAATTTCCGCTTCATCGCGCACTCCGCCCAAAGAAAGGCGCACAAACTCGCGGTTGGTGGCCCGCGCAACAGACTTTGCAAGGGATGTTTTGCCCACGCCCGGAGGCCCCACAAGGCAGAGTATGGGGCCGCGGATCTTTTTCACAAGGGCCTGGACGGAAAGGTATTCCAGTATGCGCTCTTTAGGTTTTTCCAGGCCGTAGTGGTCCTCTTCAAGGATTTTTTCCGCCTCGTCCACATCCAGGCGCACTTTGCTCTTTTCGTACCAGGGAACAGCCAGAAACCAGTCAATGTAATTGCGAACCACTGTGGCCTCGGCGCTCATGGGGCTCATCAGCTTGAGTTTTTTAAGCTCCTGGCGCACCCTCTGGGCCGCCTCCTTGGGCATGCGCTTTTTCTTTACGCGCCTTTCCAGCTCCTGAAACTCACCGGACTGGTCGTCCTCGCCCATTTCCTTTTTTATGGCCCGCATCTGCTCGTTAAGATAATACTGGCGCTGGGTCTTTTCCATCTGCTCCTTGACCCGGCCCTTTATCTTGTGCTCCATCTCGTTGATGGCTATTTCCGCGCGCATCAGCTCCAAAAGCAGGGTCATGCGGTCTGCCGGGGAAACAGCTTCCAGCAGGCGCTGTTTGTCCTTTATCTGAAAATTGAAATGCGCGGCCACTGTGTCTGCAAGCTGGGAAGGGTCTGACACGGTCTGCACATTCTGCAGAAGATCTTTTGGGATGTTCTTGTTTATCTTGGCATAGGATGAAAAAGTCTCGTGGATGGCTCTTTTCAGGGCCTCGGCCTCGGTGTCGGACATCTGGGGTTCAGCAAGAATGTCCACTTCCACCTGGAAGTGGTTTTCCGCGCTGATGAACTCTTTTATATCGCCGCGGGCCTTGCCCTCCACCAGGGCCTTCACCGTGCCGTCCGGCAGGCGCAGAAGCTGGAGCACCGTGCCTAAAGTTCCGATTCTGTGAATGTCCTTGTAGCCGGGCCTATCCACCTGGGCGCGCTTCTGGGTGGCCAGAAAAACGCGTTTGTCGCGGTTCATGGCCTCGGCCAGGGCGTTGATGGAGTTTTCCCTGCCCACAAAAAGGGGAACCACCATGTGGGGGAAAACCACAATGTCGCGAAGGGGAAGAAGGGGCAGGATGAGTTTTTCGTCCTCCTCGCCGCCTTTTTTATTTTTTGCAATACTGAACATATAACCTTCTTTCAGCAGCCGCACCAAAATGGCTGCCCGCGTTTTGGATATGGTGGTGTCAGGCTTTCTTTTTGGTCTTTTCGTAAGTCTGGTCAAAAAGAAGGATTGGATCCTCCCTGTTTAAAATAACCTCCTCACCAATGACGCATTCCTTGATATGCTCCATACTGGGAATTTCGTACATAATGTCCAGCATGGTGGTTTCCAGTATGGCCCTCAAGCCTCTGGCTCCGGTCTTTCTTTCCAGCGCTCCGGCGGCAACTGCAGCCAGGGCTGCCTCGGTGAAGCGCAATTTGACGCCTTCCATCTGAAAAAGCTTCTGAAACTGCTTGACCAGGGCGTTTTTAGGCTCCAGCAGAATTCTCACAAGGCTTTCCTTGTTCAGCTCGCCAAGGGCTGCAATTACGGGAAGCCTGCCCACAAATTCTGGAATAAGCCCGAACTTGAGCAGATCTTCGGGCCGGGTCTGAAGCAGGATGTCACCCCGCTTCTTTGCTTCTGCACTTTCCACCTTTGCGCCAAAGCCCATGACCTTGTCGTTCATGCGCCGGGAGATGATATCTTCCAGCCCGTTGAAAGCGCCGCCAACAATAAAAAGAATGTTGGAGGTGTCCACCTTCACAAAGTCCTGCTGGGGGTGCTTGCGGCCCCCCTTGGGTGGAACGCTGGCCATTGTGCCTTCAATTATCTTGAGCAGAGCCTGCTGAACGCCTTCGCCGGAAACATCCCGCGTGATGGATGGGTTGTCGGACTTGCGGGCGATTTTGTCTATCTCGTCAATATAGACAATGCCCCTTTTGGCCCTTTCCACATCGTAATCCGCATTCTGCAGAAGGCTCAAAATGATGTTTTCCACATCCTCGCCCACATATCCCGCCTCGGTTAGGGCTGTGGCGTCTGCAATGGTGAAGGGAACATCCAGAAAGCGGGCAAGGGTCTGGGCCAGCAGGGTCTTGCCGCAGCCGGTGGGACCCAAAAGCAGGACATTGCTTTTCTGGATTTCCACATCCCCTGTTTCCACGCAGGATTCCAGGCGCTTATAGTGGTTGTGGACAGCCACGGAGAGTACCTTTTTGGCGTACTCCTGCTCAATGACATACTCATCGAGCATGGCCTTTATTTCCCTGGGCGCAGGAATGGTTTTGGCGCTGCAGGAAGGAGCTCCCCTTTCGGTTTCCTCTGCAATGATTTCATTGCACAGTTCAATGCACTCATCGCAGATGTAAACAGCAGGGCCAGCAATGAGTTTTTTCACCTCATCCTGGTTCTTTCCGCAAAACGAGCACCGGAGATGATCATTGGCATCGCTTTTTTTGGCCATGTGCGGTCTCCACGGGGATGCGGCAGCTCAACCTGTCTGCCTTTTCCCTTTTTTGGGCACCCTTCAAACAAGTTGCTTACACTGGTAAATAATATAGTCCCGCCTGCCTTGTTTGGCAAGCCGTTGTTTGGCAAAGTTTTTCAAAGAAGCTTAAAGAGGAGGCTGCAAGAGCACAACAAGCAGGCTCGGACAAAAGCGCCGGAGCGGTTTTAACGCTCCGGCGTCCAATAAACCTTCAAGGCCGGGACCTAACCCCAAATGCTTCGGACAGCGATTCCGGCACAAAACCGCTTTTCAGCCAATCTTCTCAAGATCCGCGCGGTTGGCTATGACATGATCAATAAGCCCGTAGGTCTTGGCCTCCTCACTGCTCATGAAATAATCCCTGTCCGTATCCTTTTCCAACTGATCCACCTGCTTGCCGGTATGCAGGGCAAGAATTTCGTTGAGGCGCTGGCGCATACGCAGCACCTCCTTTGCATGGATGGCGATATCTGAAGCCTGGCCCTGAAAGCCGCCCATGGGCTGATGAATGAGGATGCGGGAGTTTGGCAGGGAATAACGCTTGCCAGGAGCGCCCGCAGAAAGAAGAACAGCCGCCATGCTTGCAGCCTGGCCTATGCACACGGTGGTGATATCCGATTTTATGTACATCATGGTGTCATAGATGGCCATGCCTGCTGTTACAACGCCGCCGGGGGAGTTGATGTAGAAATTGATGTCCTTGTCAGGGTCATCGGATTCAAGGAAAAGAAGCTGGGCGATGATGAGATTGGCAACATCATCATTGACAGGCGTGCCCATGAAGATGATGCGATCCTTGAGCAGGCGGGAATAAATGTCAAAGGCCCGCTCGCCACGGCTGCTTTGCTCTATGACCATTGGTATGAGCTGCATTGCTTCCTCCCGGCACGGTTTGGGCCGCGCTGTGGATTTTGGTTAGTCAAGCTCCTGCCCCGTATCAGGCTCGGACAGTTTTTCGGTTATCTTCGCTTTGGATTTTATGTAATCCAGAGTCTGCTTCTGCAAAAGGGTCCCTTTAAGGGCGTCAAGCTGATCAGCATCCTTCTGGTAGTAGTTTTTTATGGTCTCCGCAGACTGGCCAAGGCTCTGGGCCATATCTGCAAATGCCTTGTCAAGGGCACCCTCTTCAAGAACAAGATTCTCCTGCTTGCCAAGCTTGTCAAGCAGCAGGTGCCGTTTTACCTGGTGGGTGGCAGGCTCCATGTAGCGCACGGCCAGGGCCTCCCGGCTCATTCCCACATCCTCCATGGAAACATTGCGGTGCTCCAGCGCGCGCTCGGCATCCCGAACCATGTAGGCAACCTCGTGCTGCACCATGACCATCGGGACATCAAAGTTCACCCTTTCAAACAGGGCTTTGTAAAGCTGCTCGTCCAAGGCCTGCTCGGACCTCCGGTTGTAGCCTTCCTGCAGGTTTTCCCGTATGGCCTGTTTTAACTGGTCCAGAGTTTCGTACTGGCCAAAGTCTTTGGCAAGCTCGTCATCAAGTTCGGGCAGAACAAGCTGGCGGATATCGTTTAATTTGACAAGCATCTGCACCTGTTTGCCAGCCAGGTTCTTGTTGGAATAATCATCCGGAAAAGTGAGCGAAACGGTTTTTCCCTCGCCAATTTTCATGCCCGTAATCTGATCGTCAAATTCCGCCAGAATTTTGCCGGAGCCAAGCTCCATGGAAAAGCCCTCAACCGGCTCAAGGCCGGGCAGGGGATTTTCCTTGTTGACATCCTGGTAGTCGATGAGGATGTAGTCGCCTTTCTGGGCAGGCCGAGTCTCTTCAAGGGGTTTGAGATGCCCCATGCTCTTTCTTAACATGACAAGCTGGTTTTCAATCTCCTCATCCGAGGCAGTATAAACCGGCTTTTCCAGTTCAATGCCGGAAAGATCCACATCCGGAATATCGGGAAAAATCTCCACAGAGGCCTCAAATGTGTAGTCCTCGCCCTTTTTTGGCTCTGGAGGGTCGGCCTGGGGCATTCCCACAATGTTCAGCTTGCTTTCCTCAATGGCCTGGGGCAGGGCTTCGCTCACCAGTTTCTGGCGCACATCCTCCATAATGTCATCTTTGTATATGCGCTCAACAACCGAGCGGGGCGCTTTGCCGGGCCGGAAACCCTTTACCTTGGCAACTTTTTTGAGGTCTGCATAAACCTTTTCAAAAAGGCTGCTCACCTCTTCCTTTGGCACGGTGATGAAAAGCGTTTTTTTAACGCTGCTTACTTCTTCGACCCTGACTTCCATGATGGTCCTTTCCCCTTGTTGCAGAAGAATTTCCCGCGCTGCAAACCTTAAGGGCCGACAGGCCCTTAAATCAACAGGCAAATGATAATAAAAAAACTCAAGCCGTTAAACGGCCTGGGACAAAAAAAAGTCCGGGTTATTTATGCCAGGCATAAGATGGCAGCCTGTTTTTGGCTGCGGTTTAACAATCCGTCAAGCCCGGCAAGGCAATAAAAAGCGCATGGCCGAGCGTATTTGGGCTGAATTCTGGTGCGAGAGGGGAGACTTGAACTCCCATTCTGTTTCCAGAACTGGATCCTAAGTCCAGCGCGTCTACCAGTTCCGCCACTCTCGCAGGCGGTAAAAAAACTTAAAAAACGCACAGCTTCCCGATAGAATAAAGGAAAAACAGCGCGCTGCAATTATTTTTGCCAAAAAAAGCCTGCGCCACAGCGGCCTGTTCTGTCTTGGCCTGTTTTAGCCTTTTTTGACTCTGCATTGCCGCCCTGCAAGGCTTTTTGCAAATGGCTTATGTAAGAATGGGCTTTTTTCCAAAGCCCAACCCAAATTATATTATTTAGTATGCTGGCAAAATGCTGTCAAGATGCTTTGCAGCCTTTAAAACAGGCAGGGGTTGCCTTTGTTGCAGAAGAGTCTGGCGCAGATTGTTGCGGCAGCAAAAAATAAGCCTCTTTTCAGCGGGCCATAAAAATCTTGACAGGCCCTTGCCTGTATTTTAATAGATTGCGCTATATCAATAACGAAATAACGAAGCTGTGTGCAAAAAGGAGCATTGCAATGCAAGCAAAGGCCATGCCTTTTTCCATAAAGTCCAAGGTCTGGGTGGAGGACCAAAACGGCAAGCCCCTGCTGGGCCAGGGCCGGATTCAGATTCTTCTGGCTGTGGAGGAAACCGGGTCCCTGAATGCAGCGGCAAAGGCTTTGGGCATGAGCTACCGGGGTGCATGGTGCAGAATCTCCAATACAGAGAAAAGGCTTGGAGCGCGCCTGCTTGAGCGCACGGTTGGCGGCAAGGCCGGGGGCGGCTCTCACCTTACCCCCCTTGCCAGAACCATAATCGAGCGCTTTGAAAAGCTCCAAAAGGCTGTGGAAAAAGAGGCGGACCGGCTTTTTGAGGATTTTTTCGATGCCCGGACTTTGGGTAGAGGCCAAAAAGGGGCGGAAAAGGGCAACTGAAACAGATTTCAGCCTTAGAACCGGGCCGTCGGTATTTTGAATGGTCACACAAGGCAGGGGAGGGCCTGCCTGAAAGGATTTTTGTTTTTTTGGCATATCGTTATATCAAAAAAGATATAGGCATTAAAAGGCTTTCCAAAAGGAGAAAGGTCATGTCAACGCGCCGGGTTTTATTATTTTTTGTTTGCATTGGGGTTTTGTGCTGCACAGCCCTTATTAACCCCGCCAATGTCCTGGCTGATGAGCAGGGCCTGGAAGCCATTGTGGAAATACTTGAGCAAAAGGGCCTTCTGTCAGCAGATGAGGCAAGGGCTGTCCGCAACAAAATCAGCTCCCATCAGCAGGCTGCCCAGGCTTTGGAACAAACTGAACCTGACGCTGGCCCTGCATCTTCTCCTGTTGCAGGCTTCCCTCCCTGTTTTGAAGATGGGCAAGGCGATTTTTCCCTCTGCTTTTCCGGACTTGTTCAGGCGGACTACCGCGCTTTTGCTTATGACCTTCAACCTTCCGGCTATACCCAGGAACCGGGCAAAAACAGGTTCGACATACGCCGGGCGCAGATTGGCCTTTACGGAGATGCAACAAGGTTTTTCAGTTACCGCTTTCTTTTCGAGTTTCAGGGGGCAGGCAGCCGCCGCCTTCTGGATGCTTATGCCCAGGCCAACATACATCCGGCATTCAATTTGAGAATCGGCCAGTTCAAGGAGCCTTTCGGGCTGGAGGCAAGCTCTTCCGACTCCAATCTGTTTTTTGCGGAAAAGTCCATGAATGCACATCTGGGGCCTGGAAGGGATGTCGGCCTGATGGCTCATGGGGCATTTTTCGGAAAAAGGCTTCATTACGCCATAGGTGTTTTCAATGGAGACGGTGAGGACGATACGGTTGGCGGCAATGTGGATGAGCCGGAAATCACCGCCCGCATCACAGCCATGCCCTTTGCGAAAAGCTCTCTGAAGGCGGTGGAAAATCTGCACCTGGGAGCTTCCGGTTCCTGGATTCCCGCAGATGCCAACAATGTCAGGGTCAATGTTTCCACGGCAGGCCTCACGCCCTTTTTCACCGTGCTTACCCGCGCCAAGTTCAACATCATACGGGGATGCGATTCTGCCTGGCGCGTGGGTGCAGAGGCCTTCTGGTCATACGGGCCTCTGGCTGTTTACGGCGAATACGCAAGAAAGACATACACGGATGTGAAAACCAGCGCCAGCCTGTTTGACATTGAGCTTACAGGCGGTTTTGCCGCTGCCACATACATGCTCACAGGTGAGCAACAGACAGTTAAAAACAACACGATAGCTGCTGTTACACCCCTGCGCCCCCTTGGACAGGGAGGCTGGGGAGCGCTGGGAATAGGCGTGCGCCACGACCGCTTTGTAACAGGGAAAAATGTTTACGATGTCCTTATTCTTGCCGGAGATTCCGTGCGCGAGGCAAAGGCATGGACCTTTGCCGTCAACTGGTATCCCACAAAAAATACAAGACTTTTGCTGGATCTCACCCAGACAAGCTTTGACCGGCCGCTCATGATATTTCGTGATCCGCTTGTCGGTGCAAGCTTTTACAGCAAGGACGAAACTGTTCTTTCCAGCAGATTCCAACTGGGTTTTTAAGCTGGAATGGCAAATTCCGGCGCTTATGGCAATTCACAATGAAAGGGAGGGAAAATGAAGCTTAAATGGGGACTTCTGGGAATGGCGCTTCTTGCTCTGCTGCTTGCAGGAAACGCCTTTGCCGCCTACCACCACATGGGCGAGGATGATTCGGACAAATTTATTGAGGTCTATCCCGACAAGGCTGGCACAAAGCTTGACCATTGCGCTCTGTGCCACAGCGGAGGCAGCTATGTGGACAACAAGGGCAGGGATGTTGAGCTGGGCAGTTGCCAGTGGTGCCATCATATTTATGGATATGACGGAAGCGGCGACATTGCCCAGACCATGAACCCCTATGGAAACGACTACAACAATTTCGGGCGCAGCGCCCAGGCTGTGCGGGACATAAAGCAGCTTGATTCTGATGGTGACGGCCATAACAACGATGCTGAAATTCAGGCAGGATTCTGGCCTGGAGACAATGCCGACCATCCCGGAGTGGCTGTTGCCCCCCAAAGGGTTTACACCCGTGCCCAGCTTATGGCAATGCCGAGGCATACGCAGTTTCTGCTGCTTAACACCCACCGTTCCGGCGACCGCTACGGAGAGTTTGCGGGTGTGATACTCGAAGATCTGCTGGAGGATGCAGGGATTCTGCCCGGCGCAACTGCCATCACCGTCTTTTCGCCGGACGGATGGGCACAGTTCCACCCGCTGGACCCGGTGGAAACCCACGAGGTTTACCATGTCCGGGGCGTTTATCCTCAAGCGGAATTTTTCTATAACGAGGAGGCTGATCAGGCCATCAACCAGGTGGACGGCTGGTGCGCCTACGATGCGCCTTCATGCGCTGGCAGAAACCACGGGGACCCCATAGCGGTTCCGGGCGGCCTGCGCACGATTCTGGCTTATATGGAAGAAGGCCTGCTCATGGAGCCGGGCGTACTCAATGTTGACAACAAGCTGGACGGCCAGGGGCCTTTCCGCGTGGTGCCGCCCCAGAAGATTCCCGGCCCGCCGGACCAGTCTAGCAGGTCCAACAATCAGGATGTGATTTGGCCTTTTGATGAAGACCTGGACCACAATGCAGGCTCATCCACCAGAACCGTGACCATTATCCGGGTTGAGCCGCTGCCCCCAGGTACAACGGACATTGACTTTCTGGAAGCAGGCTGGAACTTTGTGGATCAGAACAAGGTGCTCATTTACGGCGCCATTGACGGCACGGACTCCAACGGAGACGGCATTCTGGACAGCGAAGCAGGAAGCAATGACCCGAATCCGGCACGCACCAGGTTTAGGCCCACCACAACAACCCAGCGCATGGAGATGCAGGCCAGCGCCGGCCAGTTCCGGCAGGTAACCGCCCTTGCGCCGGATGATCCTTCCCTGCCCGCCCAGAATCGCCCGGCCAATATGAACCTCCCCTATGGCGCAATGCGCTTTAATATTGAAGGCCTTGACGCGGGCAATCCCCAGGGGGATATCGTGACTGTTGACATAACCTATCCTGCGGACATCCCTGCGAACTCAGTGCTTTATAAAATAGGTCCCGCTGGCTGGCGACAAATCCCCTTTGTGCAGATCAACGCCAGAACCGTCCAGATAACTCTTCAGGACGGTAATCCTCAAACAGATGCAGACGGGATTATCAACGGCATAATAGTTGATCCCACCGCCCTGGCCGTGCCTGCTGCTGCGGGTGCGGGCGCGGCAACAGCGCCAGCTTCATCCAGCAGCGGTTGTTTTATGGACAGTTTGCGGCAATAACAGGCGGGATTGATACGCCTTTTGAGTTGGCAAGGTAAAAAGGGATGCAGGGCCAAGTATTGCCTTGCATCCCTTCCAAAAAACATGATTAAAGGAGGTTAACCCATGAAATCTTTTGTTACAGCCATGTTGTGTGTTTTGATGCTGTTTTCCGCTTTTTCTGTTGCCTGGGCGCAGAATCCGGTGCTTGTCATGTCCACCACAACCAGCACCCAGGCTTCGGGCCTTTTGGATGTGCTTTTGCCTGAGCTGGAAAAGGACACGGGCATAAAAGTAAAGGTTATTGCCAAAGGAACCGGCGCAGCCTTAAAAGACGGCATGGACGGCAATGTGGATGTGGTGTTTGTCCATGCAAAGGAAAGGGAGCATGAATTTGTGCAGCAGGGCTACGGAACCATGCGCTTTGCTGTTATGCACAACGATTTTGTGATTGTTGGGCCGCCTGCTGACCCGGCTAAAATTGCAGGCAGCAAAAACGCTGCCGATTCCCTTAAGAAGATTGCTGCCAGCGCTTCGCCCTTTATTTCCAGGGGGGATGATTCCGGCACCCACATAATGGAGCTTGACCTGTGGAAATCAACGGGTCTGCCAATGGACAGCAAGGTCACTTCAACAACCCAGTCAGGCAAGCAGGTGGATAAGGTTTCCATAAGCCCCGCCGATGCGGCAAAATGGTATTTTTCCATAGGCCAGGGCATGGGCAAGACCCTGATTTTTGCAGACGAGAAAAGGGGCTATGCCTTAACTGACCGGGGAACTTACATAAAATACAAATATGGAAGCGATACCCCGGTGGATCTGGAAATTCTATGCGAGGACGACCCGGTTCTGCACAACATTTACGGAGTTATTCCCGTCAACCCGGCAAAGCACCCCCATGTGAAGCATGATCTGGCCATGCAATTTTGCCAATGGCTTGTATCGCCAAAAGGCCAGGCGCTCATCAACGGATATCAGCTTGTCGGCAAGCAGCTTTTCTTTCCGGATGCCATAACCATCCAGACACCTTAAACAAACGGGTAAATCGTGGGTTTTTTCTGGGACAGCCTTGTTTCCGCCATTAATCTGCTGCTGGCCGCAGACAGCGAGCTTATCCACATTGTGGGGGTTTCGCTTACGGTCAGCAGCAGCTCCACCTTGCTGGCAAGCCTTGCAGGCATACCGCTTGGCCTGTTTCTGGGCTTTGTCAACTTTTTGGGCAAACGGGTTGTGATAACCCTTTTCCAGACTCTTCTGGCCCTTCCCACAGTTGTGGTGGGGCTTTTTGTGTATGTATTTATCAGCAGGCGGGGCATATTCGGCCCCTTTGACCTGCTCTACACAAAAACGGCCATTGTCATAGGCCAGACAATTCTCATCATCCCGGTTGTTACAGTGCTGACTTTGGCGGCCATAAGCCGCATGGACAGGCGCTACAAAGACACGGCCCTCACCCTGGGGGCAGGCCCTTTTACAACTGCAAGAGCTGTGGCCTGGGAAGCCCGCTTTGGCATAATGGCCGCAGTTGCCGCAGCATTTGGCAGGGTGATTGCCGAGGTAGGCATATCCATGATGCTTGGCGGCAATGCCAAGGGCTTTACCCGCACCATGCCTACAGCAATGGCCCTGGAATACGACAAGGGCGAGTTCGTGCTTTCCATAGCTTTAGGGATTATTCTGCTGGCCCTTGCTCTGGGGGTTAACGGCTTTCTCCAGTTTTTCCAGGGAAGGGCAAGGCAATGAGCCTCTACAAAATGGAAAATCTGCGCGCTGTTCTTGGCAACAAAACCGTGCTGGATATTGACAGCCTGACCGTTGAAAAGGGCGTCATCACGGCATTTATGGGGCCTAACGGCTCTGGCAAGACCACCCTTTTTAACATCCTGGCCTTTTTGCACAGGTTTCATTCCGGCAGCCTTGTTTTTGACGGAATTACTGTTTTGTGCAGCCAGGCTCCGCCTGCACGCCTGCGGCAAAGGGTGGTCCTTGTGCCCCAGGAGCCGATAATGTTTTCTTCAAGCGTGGAAAAGAATGTGGCCTTCGGCCTAAAGTGCAGGGGCGTGCCGCCTGCTGCAAGAATGCGGCTGGCTCATCAGGCTCTGGATGAAGTGGGGATGCTGGGCTTTGCAAAGGCGGCTGCCCACAGGCTTTCGGGCGGGGAGACAAAGCGGGTGGCCCTTGCCAGGGCCATTGTGCTTGAGCCGGAAGTGCTTTTGTGCGATGAGCCTACAGCCGGTGTGGACAGCCAAAACCGCAGAATAATCCTGGAGCTTATTGCAAGGCTAAATGCCCAAAGGGGTATGAGCGTGCTCATCACCTCACACAATGCCCCCTGGCTCACAGGCCTTGCCAGCCAAATGGTTCATCTGGATTTGGGCCGCATTGTCAAGCCTTTTGCGGAAAACACCTTTTCAGCTCTCCTTGGCCCGGACGGGCACAGCCTGCTTTTAACGCCCTCCGGCCCGGAAGTTCTTCTTGAAAAGCCCCTTGCCGCTGACGGGCCGCTGACTGTGAGCCTGGACCCGGAGCAGCTTGCCCTTTTGCCTATTGATCCGCAAAAGGCTGGCAGCGAAAACAGCCTTGAGGGAACCATAACCGGTATTTGGCTGAAGGCAGATCGCCTGCTGATAAAGGTCAATGCCGGGGTCGAACTCCTCGTAAGCATAAGCCCGGCGCACTGGAAAACCCAAAACCTGGGACCGGGCGATATTGTGCAAATCAAGATAACTGCCAGCAGCATCCGCATATTGCCGGAGCAAAAGGCCCGTTAAATCCGTTTTCTGCCCGCAAAATTTTTCTCGCCCCTGGTTTTTATCGCAGCCTACAAAGGCTTTTCAGCCGGGCCATAGCGCAATTATATACAGCCATAACAGGCTATTGTTCCCAGTCCCTTGTGCAGGGGCCTTTTATTGTGATAAGCGATTTCAACTATTGGAGACTTCCTTTTTTTCCCTGCCTGCCCGGAGAATTCCATGCGCCTCACGGCCTTTTATGCCTTTGCTGCTGCCGCTGTCTGGGGCTTGCTGGGGCTTGTTCTCTGGAACAATCTCATTGAGCCGGATTTTTTCGGCTATGTGAATTTTGGCAGGGAATTCTGGACGGGCGAGGGCTTTGTCCGCAATGACCCTTTTAGCTATCTTCCCACAATTCGCCCCTGGATTTTCCACGAGTGGCTTGCCGGGCTTTTGTTTTATCCTTTTTTTGCAGGCAACATGGACTGGCTTTTGCAAGCAGGCCGCTATGCTGCCGGGTTTTTGTGCGCGGCCCTGCTGCTAAAGGCAGCCATAAGGCGGGGGGCAGGCTTTGGCTTTGGGCTTTTGGGCCTTGCCTGCATTGTTCCTGTTTTTTCCGAGGCCTTTTTGCCGATTCTTGCAAGGGGTTTTACCTACCTTTTTTTTGCGGTGCTTGTCTTTGTGTGCGAGGGGCTTCGGAGCGGGGGCAGGCCGGGGCGGGCCTGGGGCTTGGTATTGCTCTTTATTGTATGGGCCAATGTTCATGGGGGCTTTTTTTTCGGGCTTATTGTGCTGGCCCTCTACGGGGCTGGCAGCGTCCTTTCGGGCCAAAGCCCAGCAAGCTATCTTAAGCTATTGGCCGCATGCACGGCAGCTACCTTTGTAAACCCATACGGATGGCACTTGTGGGCCAGTGTACTTTTTCATGCAGCCAGCCCGGACCCCTTTATATGGGAATGGTTTTCCTGGGTGCAAAGCATAAGGTTTTTTGGCCCAAGGCCCCTTTGGGTTTTGTTTTTCCTTCTGGTGCTGCTTGGCTTTTTGGGAAGCGCACGCCTTTTAAAGACAGACAGAACCGGCCTTCTGATACTGGCGATAACAGCAGGCATGGCCTTCTTTCATGTGCGGCACCTGCCGCTTTTTGCTTTTGCCTTTTGCGTTTATATGCCCTGTATAATGGAAGCCGCTGCCAAAGGCGCATGGCCGCTCAAACCAGGCGTTAAATCCGCCGCTGCACTGGCAGGCGCGCTGATGCTGGCAGGGATAATGCTTGTCAACCTGACCTTTTATAAGAACGAGCTTCCACGGGCAGTTTTGGGCGGCTCGCCCTTTGCTCTCAAGGCTCCTGACCAGGATGACGCAGGCCGCCATAAGTACCTATATCCAAACGGGGTTCTTGCATTTATTCAAAAAAATAATCTGCAAGGCAATTTGGCCTGTGATATGATTTGGGGCGGATACTTCCTGTGGCATCTTTATCCGACCGTGAAGGTGGCCTTTGATTCGCGCGCTGAATCGGTTTTTCCATTGGCCGTGCGACAGGAGTATTTCAGTTTCTACTGGGTCAGGCCAGGCTGGGGGGCCTTTCTTGAGGCCTGGCCCCACGAGATGCTTGCAATACCTGCAAACAACCCGCTCCATGATGCAGTGAAAAGCACAGGCATCTGGCAGGAGGTCTATGAAGACCCCTTGAGCGTGCTGTTTGTAAAAACCGGGGAGGAAAAATGAAATACGCTGTATTAGCCCTGCTTGTAATTATGGCCTGCCCGCCTGTTTACAACTGGTCGGATGCCCTTGTGGACATGGCCCCTCATGGTCGTGGCGCGGATGTGGCAATGGAGATTGTGGAATTTTTATCCAAGGCAAGGGTAAGGACAGATGCCAAAACGGGGGAGTTTTTCGACACCCTGGGCAAGAGTATCGCCAGGTTTCAAATTTCAAGGCTTTATGAAAGCGAGCTTATGCGGGATCTGCCCGATGGTTTTAAGGGCGTGGCCTTTTATGGGAGGCAAGGGGCAGCCCATTACCACATGGGGCTTACGGATGCGGATTACGGGAGGGTCACCCTTTCAAACCCCGGTGAATTTTTTACCCAGATGGGCCTAAAAAAGCTGGATGAAAAAGACCGGGGCGGGACCCTATTTACAGGTACAATCGCTGCAAAGGCTGTTTTCGGGGAATTTTCCCACCAGAATGCCGCTGCCCTCACAGATGGATTGCTCAAGGTTCTGGACCCGGAAAACATCAAAAAAATGCAATGCTTTAAGGAGCGACAGAACCGGCACATCCAAAACGAATCCCTCCAGGTGGTCCACGAGTATTACAAGGCCTTTCCTTTAAGTACCGATATTTTGAAGCAATATGTCTTTATCTATCATTCCCTTGTGCGGCGCTACCGCCACGAGGGCAGGGAATACACCCGCAGCCATTTCCGGGCCATGTTCCTCATGGACAGGCTGCGGGCCGACTACCCGGCCATTGCCGCCCACCTTGACTCTTTGCGCAATTTTTATACTGTGGAAATGAGCGTTCTAAACCCCCAGGGCAACACCGTGCTAACCCTCACCTTTGACAGCAAGGACGACTTCTTTTCCTTTTACACATACACGGCTGGCGGCATGGTAATCCCCCGCGACCGGAATGATATGCCTGTTTTTGATGAGGCCTTTTTCCCGTCCCAAATGGAAAATGCTGTTTTTGATGCCCGCGTAAACACCCTGGTCAATGTTTATGGCTTAAAGTTCATCTCCCAGGGCATAAAGGGCCGCATTGCCTTTGACCTTGGCCCGCAAAAGGGCAGGCTTGAGATGACCCTTGTGGATTTCCCAAAAACCCTTGTCACCGGCAGGCTTGGCTCTGTTGTGCCTGCATGGGTGATTGAGCTTGCCATTCCCCAGAACATGGGATCAATTGTGGATGAGTTTTTTGAAACAATGATAAACTCACGGGAGGGCAAAGGTGCTTTTATTGCAATGGAGTGGGATGAATCCTCAAAAAATGGCGTGGATTTTTCCTTTTTTGCCCAGAGCGATTTTCTGGATAACTTTTATGTGCGCTTTGCAATGGCTGCTGCAAACTACCAGTTGCGCACAACGGGCCAGGCCCGTCAGGAGGCGGCCTCCTTTGTTGAGGGCTATTTTGCCGCACTCATAAAGGATTTGAACCTGTACAGCGCAAAGGGCAGTGAAGCGGCTTATGCGGATGCGGCCAAAACCCCTTCAGATTAGCCTTGCATAAGGGAGAAAAATCGCATAAGCATCAGCCCTATAAGATTTTATGGCTGCATAAACGAATTTGATATGTTCTCCTCGGTTGCGTTCCCGCTGCGGGGGTGGCTTTTATAACATGGCCCTATTTCGCGAGCCCATTGAGCGCGGGTTTACCCGTGCAGGGCATTTTTTTTATTCCCACCGCATTGCAGTCCTTGTGGTTATGCTTCTGCTTGTGGGCCTGCTGGTGGCCCAGATCCGCCATGTCACTCTGGACACATCTTCCGAGGCCCTTCTCAAAAAGAATGACCCTGCCCGCAAAATTTACGATGCCTTCAAGGAGCAGTTCGGGCTTTCGGAAATAATCATAAT
>JAGVAW010000330.1 GCA_020060085.1 Desulfobacterales bacterium | reverse complement strand
GACCACAAGGGTGTGGGCTACCAGCATGAGGGCGAGGAGTTTGTCTATGTCCTTAATGGCAGCATGGAAGTGACCGTGGGCGACCACATTAACAAGCTTGGCCCTGGCGACTCGCTGCATTTTAACTCCGGCATTCCCCATAATCTTAAAAATACGGGGGATGCCATTGCCGAGCTGCTGGTGGTGGTTTATACGCCTTAAGGATTGTTTTTTTCTGGATGGGCGGCGTAAAAAGGCCTTGCCGGGTTTTTACAAAGCTTTTTGCTCCAAATTGTTGGTGGCAAAAAACGGTAACCGTATGCCCCTGGCTTTAGGGTTTTTGCCGCCGGATCAATGGCGGGCTTTTTCAACTTTTTACGGGCAACAGGCGCAGTTAATTTTTTTCTGCCTGCCAATATATGAGGTGCTCATGAGCTTTCGCTTAACTTCCGAGCAGGAAATGGTGCAGAAGATGGTCCGGGAATTTGCCAGGGCAAAGCTTCTGCCCTGGGCTGCTGAAAATGACGCCCAAAAAAAGTGGCCTGCCCAAAACTTTTTGCAGATGGCCCAGCTTGGCCTCATGGGCATGATGGTTCCTGATTCCTATGAGGGATCCGGAGCTGATACATTGAGCTATGTGCTTGCCCTTTCGGAAATAGCCTATGCCTGCGCCTCCACAGCGGTTGTCATGAGTGTGCACAATTCCGTTGTGTGCGAGTCCATTCTGCGCTTTGGCACTGATGAGCAAAAAAGCCGCTTTCTGCCGGATTTGGCTTCCGGCAAAACAATAGGCGCCTTTGCCATGACAGAGCCTTTGGCTGGCTCGGACCCGGTGCGCCAGGAAACGGTTGCCCGCAGGGATGGGGATCGCTGGATTCTAAACGGTGTGAAACGCTTCATCACAAGCGGCAAAAACGCAGGAATCGCAATTGTAACGGCCAAGACCGATGCAGCCAAGAGGCACCGGGGCATCAGCGCCTTTATTGTGGAAAAAGGCACGCCCGGCTTTAAAGTTGGCCGCATTGAAGACAAGATGGGCCTTTGCGCATCCGACACGGCAGACCTTTATTTTGAGGACTGTGCTGTGCCTGAAGAAAATATCCTTGGCGGTGAAGGCAACGGCTTTTCCCTTGCCATGTCCGCCCTGGACGGCGGGCGCATAGGCATTGCAGCCCAGAGCATAGGCGTAGCCCAGGCCGCCCTTGATGAAGCTGTACGCTATGCCAAAAGCCGGGAGCAGTTCGGCCAGGCAATAGGCAAGTTCCAGGGCGTGGCCTTTCCTCTGGCAGATATGGCGACCCAACTGCAAGCCGCCAGAATGCTCACATACGCTGCTGCCGCAAAAAAGGACAGGGGCCAAAATTACACCCAGGATGCCTCCATGGCCAAGCTCTTTGCTTCGGAAATGGTAAACAGCGTAGTGGCAAAAGCCTTGCAAATTCATGGCGGTTACGGTTACATCAAGGATTACGCCATTGAGCGCCATTATAGGGATGCCCGCGTTTTCACCATTTACGAGGGTACCAGCGAAATCCAACGGCTTGTTATTTCAAGGCATCTTTTGCGATGATGCTTTTTGCAATGGCTTTTGGTCCTGTTTTGGCTTTAAATTCTTCAACCACATTATTTTAAGGAGCGTTTTATGGGCCTGATAGATGTCGAGATAAAGCAGAATGTGGCCATAATGACTTGGAATTCTGGCGAAAACCGCTTTAATTCCACCTTTTTGGAAGCTTTTTTTGAGGCAATGGACAAGGTGGAAAAGCAATCAGAGGCCTCTGTTCTTGTGGTGAAGTCCGGCCACGAAAAAATATGGAGCAACGGCCTGGATCTGGACTGGCTTGGCCCCCTTGTGATGAATAAGGAAATAGAGATAACCAAGGCCTTTTTTTACAGACTCAATGATTTTTTCAAGCGTATTGTCATGAGCCCGCTTATCACGGTTGCCGCCATAAACGGCCACGCATTTGCAGGCGGAGCCATCACCGCCTGCGCCTTTGACTTTCGCTTCATGCGCACGGACAGGGGATTTTTCTGCTTTCCTGAAGTGGATCTTGGCATTCCCTTTTTGCCGGGAATGCTTTCCCTGCTCAAAAAGTCCATACCCAACCGGCCATATGTGACCCTGGCGCTCACAGGCGCTCGCATGACAGCCCAGCAGTGTGTGGATGAAGGCATAATGACCGCTGCCTACCACAATGACGAGCTTATGGACAAGATTCTGGAATGGGCCGCACCTTTAACCAAGCGCAGAATCATTGTTTCAGCCATCAAGGCCGAGCTTTACAAGGACATTGTTCGCATCATTGACACAGAGGACCCGCCCATAATCGAATCCGGCAGGCTCAATGTCTAAACCAAAGCTTTTTGCCTTTTGGCAAGGAGAATAAATGCCCTACACAAAAATTGTATGCACCATAGGCCCTTCCAGCGAAAGCCCGGAGGTTCTTACGGCCCTCATGCAAAACGGCATGAGCGTTGCGCGCATCAATTTCGCCCACGGCAGCTATGACGAGCACCGGGAAAAAGTCCGGCAGATACGGCATACTGCGGCCAAACTTGGCAAGCCAATCGCCATACTCCAGGATCTTGCAGGCCCGAAAATCCGCGTGAGGGAGCTATTCGGCCAGGGCCTGCGCCTGGAAAAGGATGACACCCTCATTCTCACCACCGGCCCTGGAGACGGCAGGGGCAACCGGGTCAGCATTTCCCATGCCAGCCTGCCCGGCGAGGTTTACCCAAGGGATCCCATCCTTCTTGCAGACGGGCTTTTGGAGCTGGAAGTTGTTTCCACCACGGAAACGGACATCATCTGCCGGGTTCTTAACGGCGGCCTGCTAACATCCAACAAGGGCATAAACCTGCCCACCCGCAGCCTTTCTGTTCCGGCCCTCACAGAAAAAGATGTGAAGGATCTGGCCTTTGGCCTTGAAAACGATGTGGATTATGTTGGCATAAGCTTTGTGCGCACAGCAAATGATGTTCTTGAGGTAAAAAGGCTTATGGGAGAAAACCAAAAGCCTGTCATTGCCAAAATAGAAAAGCATGAAGCAGTAAAAAATATTGACGAAATTCTTGAGGTGGCAGACGGAATAATGGTGGCCAGGGGGGATTTGGGTGTGGAAATACCCCTTGAGCAGGTTCCCGGCGTGCAGAAGATGCTCATAAAAAAGGCCAATCTTGTGGGCAAGCCCGTGATAACCGCCACCCAGATGCTCCGCTCCATGGTGGATTCGCCCCGGCCCACCCGCGCCGAGGCCACGGATGTTGCCAATGCGGTTTTGGACGGCACTGATGCGGTGATGCTCTCCGAGGAAACCGCCATGGGGTCCTACCCCCAAAGCGCCGTGCTTTACATGGCCAGAATTGCCGGAAATGCAGAGGCTCTCCTTCCAGATGTCCGCAAGATGCCCCATCCCCTCACCCAGGAGGTGGGCGAGTCCGTTGCCCTGGCGGCCTGCGTGCTTGCAGAGCATCTGGCTGCCGAGGCCATTGTGGTCTCAACGGTTTCGGGCAGCACGGCCAAAAGCCTTTCCCGCTTCCGGCCCACCTGCCCAATCATTGCCCTTTCACCCAAAAAGCGCACCCTGGCGGAGCTTTGCCTTTATTGGGGCTGTATGCCCTATCTCGTGCCGCCCCCGGAGGACACGGACGACCTCATTGAATCTTCGGCAAGATATGCAAGGGAAACCGAGCTGCTTTCTGCCGGAGACATATTCATCATCACCGCAGGCCATCCTGTGGGGGGTTCAGGAACAACAAATATGCTGCGGGTGTACCAGATGTAAAAATGGGCCGGAACAAGCCATCCCTTTGTCGCCTGCGCGCCGGGGAGGGGTCTGCCCAAGGCAATTCCTACCTTTATGCTTGAGATTTCCCGGCCCATCTGATAGGTTCGGCCAGGAAAGGAAGCGCAAAAATGTCAACCCAGGAAAAAACTTCAAACATCATTGGCAGCATTACAGATTTTCTTGCAAGCGTAAAGCTGTCTGTCTTTCTTTTCATAATACTTGCATTGGCCTCGGTTTCAGGCACCATAATTCCCCAGGGCCAGAGCCCGGAGGCCCATCAGGCAGTTTTCGGGCAAGCCTATGGCCTGATGGATGCCTTGGGGTTTTTTGATGTCTTCCGGGCCTGGTGGTTTCAGCTTGTTCTGGTGCTGCTGGCTGCAAACCTGATTGTCTGCTCTTCAAAGCGCCTTCCCGCCACCCTCAAGGTTGTTCGGGCATCCGGGTCAAAGCCCAATGCCGCTCGCTTTGACAGCATGTTTTCAAAGGCTTCTGTCAAGCCTGAAGAGAGCTTTGACATAAGCCTTGAAAATGCCGGGCAGGCTGCATCGCTTTATCTGGGGCCTCGCTTTTCCAGAATCCGCTCCCAGGCTCTTGAAAAAGGGCAGGGTATTCTGATTGCCGCGGAAAAAGGCCGCTGGACCCGCCTTGGGGCCTACATTATTCATGCAGGCTTTTTGCTGGTGCTTGCCGGAGGGCTGGCAGGCTCATACTGGGGCTATTCCGGCAGCATAAGGCTTGAACCTGGCCAGTCCACAAATATGGTGAGAACAAATGGGGGGGAGCAAATAAAAAAACTGCCCTTCACCCTTGTCTGCAATGATTTTGCCGTTACATTCTGGGATGATGGCACTCCCAGAGAGTATCGCTCCTTTGTAACGGTGCTTGATGAAGACGGCGAGTCTTTCGAGCAGGTCATTCGGGTTAACCATCCCTTGCGCCACAAGGGGGTTTCCCTTTATCAGTCCACCTACGGTCAAGCCTCGCCGGAAACAATAAACCTGGTTTTTACGGAGCGCACGGAGCCTGGGCAGGCCCCTGGCGAGCAGACGGCGTTCACTGTGAAAATGCGCGAGCAGCATCCCTTGCCCGATGGGAGCGGAACCTTTGCAGTACACGGGTTTAACCACAATTACACAATGGGCGGGCGCTCGGCTGGCCCGGCAATATTGGTGATTGTGGAATACGCTGATGACCAGCGGCCTGCCCAGGAGAGAATAGTCCTTTTGCGCCACCCGCGCTTTGATGCAATGCAGCGGGACAACTACATAATTTCTGCAACTGATTATGTGCCCCGCTATTATACGGGGCTTCAGGTAACCAGAGATCCGGGTGTTGGAACGGTTTATGCCGGCTTTATTTTTCTCATGGCAGGCTGTCTGGTGGCATTAATGCTTTCCCACAAGCAGCTTTGGGTAAAGCTGGATACCCAGGGCGGCAAAACAAGGGTCAAGGTTGTTGGAAACACAAACAAAAACGCCTATGTGTTTGAACGGCACACCAAGCGCATTGCCAACAATCTGTTTGAGAAGATGCGGGCCATGGAAAAATAGGGGCACAAAGCCAACACCTGCCTTTAGGGAGATTTCATGACAAGTTCATTTGCAGCAAGTTCAGATATTTTGTCTGTTGTGACATTTATTTACGGCCTTGCAGCCCTTTTGTACTGGATCGGCTGGATATTCAAGGCTCCCCTCGCAGGAAAAGTGGCGACAGTCGCCGCCATAGTCGGGGTTTTGGGAAACTGGGCCGGGTTTGGCCTGCGCTGGGTTGAATCTTACCAGATGGGCATTGGCCGCATCCCCCTTTCCAACCTTTATGAATCCCTGGTCTTTTTCGGACTGGTGACCATGACGGTTTACCTTTTCGTGGAGTTCCAGTATCGCTTCCGGGCACTTGGAGCCTTTGCAGCTTCCCTGTGCTTTCTGGCTTTGGCTTACGCATCTCTGCCCGGAAGCGGGGATGGAGCAATCCGCCCGCTTCTGCCCGCCCTTCAGAGCAACTGGCTCACCGCCCATGTGGCCACCTGCTTTCTGGGCTATGCAGCCTTTGCCCTGGCCTTTGGCCTGGCGCATCTTTACCTGCTTAAAAAAAGCGACCACGCCTTGGGCACGGTTCTTGGGGCAGACTTGGGTGCTGTTGTGGCTGTAATTAGCGGGCTGCTGCTGGGCAGGGTGATTTTTTCGGCCTTTTTTCTGCTTGTGACCGCTTTTTTTATTGGCCTGGCCTGCTTTTTTCTTGCCGGCTACGCGATGACCCATTTTTTGAAGCCCCGCATGGACAGGCTTGTGGCAAGGCTTGCAGACAAGCTTCCAGATGCCAACACCCTTGATGAGCTTATGCACCAGAGCATCCTTTTCGGGTTCTTGTTCCTTTCGGCAGGAATAATAACCGGCGCGGTTTGGGCCAATTCCGCCTGGGGCCGTTACTGGAGCTGGGACCCCAAGGAAACTTGGTCTCTCATCACCTGGCTTGCCTATGCGGTTTTTCTGCACATGAGGCTGGTGCGCGGCTGGCACGGGGCAAAGACCGCCTATTGCTCCGTTTTCGGGTTCTTCTGTGTGCTGTTCACCTGGTTTGGCGTAAACCTTCTGCCAGGGCTTCACAGCTACGCATGATTATAGCGGTATAGGGATGGAGTTTTTTTGCTGCCTTCCCCTCCACCCACAAATTCACAGGGCGGTCCCAGGGAAAGGATAGCAAGGCGCGCGAGCGAGAAGGGGGGGAGCATACTGTTGTGTATGTGACCGACCTTCGAGCGAAGCGCAACGCAGCTATCGTTTTCCTGGGGCCGCCCCTGACAAACAATATTTAGTCCGTGTATTTCCCCTTGGCCAACAGCGTACGGCCTGTGATGACCCTTTGAATGTCCATGCTGCCCATGACAACAGGTACCGCTGCGGCCATTGCATAAAAACGGCCCACCTCGTATTCCTGGCTCAATCCGTATGCCCCGTGAATTTCCATTGCATCTGTGGCAACGGTGCGCATACCCTCG
>JAGVAW010000221.1 GCA_020060085.1 Desulfobacterales bacterium | reverse complement strand
TGTTTAAAAGAAAGGAGTCCAGCATCCTTCGGATAAAATCGCGCATTCTGGCCCAGCGTGTCATATGCCCTCCCGCAGATAGCGGTTTTGCTTTTAAAATATTTTTATAAAATCACCGAGTAATGTCTCTTAAAAGGTCAAAACTCTTTGGAAATGGGGTTTATTGAAAAAGGATTTTTTTTGAGGGGGCCAAGACAACCTTGATGCTGCAAGGATTAAAGGGGGCGTTATGCACTGTATTTTATAAATACCGCAATCAGCCTTGCGGACTTAAGGCAACCTGGCCGGACTTTCAAGCAAAATGGTAATGCTCCAACGGTTTGGTTTGATATTCTTTTTTGCCCTGGCTTTTGAAGTGCAGCTTAAAATGAGCCTTTCATTTTTAAAAATAAGTCTTTTATGATGGAGCGCAAGATTAGCAGAGCCTAAATGTGATGGCAACCGATATTTTGCGCGTTTGGGATTTGGATTTACGGCAAAACGCAGGCTCTATAAAATGGAGACTCTTAAACCAAGTCTGCTGCCCTTGCACACGGCGGTTTTTGCCCGGCGGTGAAGCAAAAATGCAGGGAATAAATATTTTAAAGTGGTTGCAAATATCTGTCAAAAAAGGGTATTATTTGAGCCTTTAAAAGACCTGACAAAAGATCAAGGGCTGCCTCAAGTTTTTCCTGCGGGAATTTGGGGGATTTTCGGGGATTTCCAGTAACCATGCAAAAACAGCAACTTTGGGCTGTGTCGGGCTTGGTGGAGGCAACATAAAGCCTGGCCAGCCCCAAAATATAATCGGCAATTCTGATGTCTATCGGTTAATATTATTTTTCTCATCCTGTTTTGGCATAAACCCAACTTGAGGAGGGCAAAATGAAAAAATTCCGCTTTTTGGCATTAACCCTTGTGCTGCTTTTTCTGGCAGGCCCTATTTTGGCCCATGCAGCAGATGCGCCAAGGCAGTACCGCTGGAAGTTCGCCACCCAGGCACCCCGCGGAATGGGCTATGCCAACATGGTGGTAAACTCCCTGCTGCCGGCCATGCGTGAAGCAACGGAAGGAAACCTTGCCTGGCAGGTCTATTACGGCGGTGTCATGGGCAACGATGATGACTATGTTTCCAAAATGTACATAGGCCAGCTTCAGGGAGGGGGCTTGACCCTGGTGGGAACCAACCTCATCAGCACGGAGTATTCGATTCTGGCTCTTCCCTTTCTTTTCAACGGCTTTGATGAGGTGGACTACCTGCGGGAAGTCATGTACCCCACCTTTGACTTTTTCTTTCAGCAAAGGAATTTCAAGCTGCTCATGTGGATAGACATGGACTTTGACCTTTTCTACTCTACAAAATATCCTTTTGATAATATTGAGCATTTCCGCCAGGCCAAGATTCTTTCCTGGTCAGGTTCCATTGAAGAGGCCTGGTTACGGGAGCTTGGCGCAAGCCCGATTCCTCTTGGTATTGTGGAGTCTCCTGCGGCCATTCGCACAGGGCTTGCCGATTCCAACATCACCACCGGTATATGGCAGGTTGGCACCCAGGTTTACACCACCACCAAGTTCGTAAATCTTGCCCGCATCCGCTATGCTCCCGCAGCAATAGTGGTAACAAGATCTGCCTGGGAAGAATTGCCCCCGGCCTATCAGAGGGCCATAATGGAGAAGCGCCCCGGCGTTCAGGATGAATTCAACATCGGTACCCGCAAGGATGCCCAGGCCAGCCTTGAGGGGATGATACGCTATGGAGTGGAGCCGATAACCAACTCTCCGGAGATGATGGAGGAACTCAAAAAGCGCACCATGCGCGTGTGGCCCCGCTTTACGGGGCAGTTGTGGCCCCAGTCCCTGCTGGATGACATTGTGGCGCATCTTTCATGGTACAGAACAGGCGGCAAGGAAACCCTTGAAGGGCGGGAGGTGGCCGCTGCTGCCCAACCCAGGCCTGCGCTTATTGAAGAAAGCCTTGTAAGTACCCCGCCTCCCACCAGAGTTGCCCCTGTACCTGTTCAGGTAAGGGAGCAGGCAGCAAGGGTTGCACCTGTGCCGGTTAAAGAAGAAAAAGCCAAGGTTGTTGAGCCTGCACAGGCAGAGGAGAAGATTGCTAAAGTCGCGGCAGCCATAGCGCCGGAGCCTGCTGCTGTGCCGGAGCCTGCTGCTGTTGAGGAAAAAGTGGAAGAGGTTGTTGCAGCAAAAGAGGTTGAAAAAGCCCAGGAGCCGCAAGTTCTGATTGCGCCGCCGCCTGAAGTTGCAGCCGTTGTCCGGAGAGAAGATGGGGCTGTGGATGCTTCAGCAGCCTATCCCATGCCCAGGACCGCCACAAGGCAGCAGATTGAAAGGCCCCAAACCACATGGTGGCAGCACTTCATGAACATCAAGGCTGTGCAGGAAAAACTCCAGTCAATGGGCCTCTACAACCTTAAAATTGATGGAGACCCCGGCCCGGCCACCCGCAAGGGCATCAGCGAGTATGAGACAAAGAACAACCTGCCAGTGACAGGCGAGATTAGTGATGCCCTGCTGGAGCATATGGGCATAAAGTAAAGGCGGCAGTCTGACATGAAACCTTTTGTTGCAGCTTTTTGCCTTGTCTTTCTATCTGCTGCCTCAACAGGCCAGGTTGCCCATTGCTTTGAGGATGGGCAACCTGGCCTTGACTATGAGGTGGAAAGGCTGCTGGATGAAGGCTGGGCATTTTTTGTGCAGATGCATTTGGGCCTGGAAAACCTGGATTTTGCCATTGACGCTTACAAAAAGGCCCTGGAAAAGGACCCGTACAATGAGGATGCTCATTGGAAGATAGCAGAGGCCACGCTGAAAAAAGGGGAGGCAAGCACAAACGATCAGGCTCGGCAGGAGCTTTTTACGCAGTCATTGGCCTGGGCGCAAAAAGCGGTTGATATTAACCCTAATTCTGCTCCCGGCTATTACTGGATGGGTGCAAGCCGGATTCTGCTTGCCCAAATGGCAGGTCTTTTCAGGGCAGCGGGCCTTGCACGGCAGGCCCAGGCAGATTTGAGAAGAACCATTGACCTGGCCCCCCAAAACCGCTTTGCTGTTTTGGCAAAGGTGGTTCTGGCTGCAATAAAGGCCCAGGCCCCCTGGCCCATGGGAAATCTTGGAGAAGCCCAAAAGCTTGCCAGCGAGGCTGTAAGCCAAGACCCGAATCTCACCCTTGCCTCTGTCACCCTTGGAGAAATACTTGCGGCCCAGGGCCATTACCAAAGGGCGCAACAGGAATACATCCGCTGCCTGAAAACAGAAAATCCCACCTATCCCTGGGATTCAATTCTCTATGATTGGCCAAAGGCCCGCATAGGACTATCGCAGGTGATGGCAATACCCTGATTTTGCCTGCCCGTGCCTGTGGAAAAATTATGGCGCAAGGGGATTTTGGACTGTTATGCGATAAACGCCATCATCTTTGGCTGCATAAAAATACAGGCTGCTTCCTTCCTGCAAAAAGGCCGGACCTGCTGCCAGAGGAAAACCCCCAATAATTTCATTTCCGTCAATAAAAAGCCGCCAGGAATCTTCTATTTTGCCCAGCCAGGCAAGACTCCGCCCGTCACCGGAAAAGCAAATATCCTTAATGCTTTTGCAAACCGGGCCTTTTTGCCCCCGGTAAAAGGCCTGCCAGCCTGTTTGGGTGCGCACCGCATAGGCAACATCCCCCCCCACAGGGGAAAAGACAAGCCCCTTGACCTCATCGAAAACCGGATCTGCACCAAAAGAATTATTTTTGACA
>JAGVAW010000233.1 GCA_020060085.1 Desulfobacterales bacterium | reverse complement strand
GGAGCACATTTGCCACAATGTTTTTATGCGTGAGCACCGCACCCTTGGAAACGCCAGTGGTGCCGCCGGTGTACTGCAAAAAGGCCATGTCCTTCTGCGTGACCGCTGCCGGGCGGAAGGTGCCGGGGTTGCCTTTGGAAAGGGCGGTGAGAAAGGGAACCGCCTGGGGCAGGTTGTAGGCCGGAACCATTTTCTTTACATACTTGATGACCGTGTTCACCAGCAGGGACTTGGGGAAGCCGAGCATATCGCCGATGCCAGTGATGATGACATTCTTCACCGGGGTCTTGTCCAGCACGCTTTCAAGCACATTGGCCGAGTTGGCGAAAATGACGATGGTCTCCGCGCCGGAGTCGGTAAGCTGATGCTGAAGCTCGCGGGCCGTGTAAAGGGGGTTGACATTGACCGCCACCATGCCTGCAGCCAGAATGCCGAAAAGGGCAACCGGATACTGGAGGATGTTGGGCATCATCAGCGCAACCCGTGCGCCGGGCTGGAGCTTGAGCTCGTTTTGCAGGTAGCTGCCAAACTGCCTGGAAAGCTGCTGCAATTCTTTGTAGGTTATTGTTTTTCCCATCTGGTGAAAGGCCGGTTTGTCTGCAAACTTTTCAAAGGCCGTTTCCATGATATGGGGAATGGATTTGTATTCCGAAAGGTCAACTTCTTCGGGAACACCGGGTTCGTAACTTGCAAGCCAAAGTTTTTCCATGACAGTCCTCCAGGTTGAATAAATAAAAATTGCGCTCCGGAAACTTTCCAAAGCGATGGTTAAAGCCTCATTTTTCCCCCGAAATAGTTCAGAACAGGACTTTGCTGCAAATGGCAAAGGGGGGCTTATTTGGTGCAAAAGAGTTATTTCATATCAGATGCGAAAGAACTTTGCAAGAGTTTTAAGCGTTATTTTCCGTTTATTGGGGAAGTTAGGACACTGGTATGAAAGGCCTCATACTTTTTGCGTAAAGGGGTTTGATGCCTTTTCCCTGCCTATGGTGGAGTATGGTGCAGGGCCGTAATCGTGGCCCGGCCAAACTATGGTATCATCGGGCAGGGTGTAGAGTCTTTCAACTATGGAGGCAAGAAGCTGGACAGCGTCTCCGCCCGGCAGATCCGTGCGGCCCACATTGCCCACAAAAAGGGTGTCGCCCGTAAAAAGGTTATTTTCCCCCAAAAGGCAAATTCCGCCTTGCGTGTGGCCGGGTGTTTCAATCACGGAAAGGCTGGCCTTTCCCACCTCAATTTCATCCTCTTGCGCAAGAAGAATATCGGGCCTTGGCGAGCCGGCTCCGCCAAGCACCATGCTTATCCCCCGGTTGAGCAGGGTGTTGAGCCGTGGCGCATCCTTTTTGCCTATGCACAAAAGGGCGCCCGTTTCCCTTATGATTGCAGCGTTTCCTGCAACATGGTCTGAATGGTGGTGGGTGTTGATGACATGGGTGACCTTTAAGTTTTTTTCTTTCACAAGAGCCAGGATGTCTTTGGTTTCAAAGGCCGGATCAATGAGAACAGCCATGCTGCTTTGTGTATCCGCCACAATGTAGGCGCATACTGCAAGCCTGCCCACAATCAATTGGGTAACTTCAAGAGTGTTGCCCATAAACACCTGCCTGAAAAGCAAATGGAGTTTGGCTTTTTTTATCTTCACGCCTTTTGAAACAGGGTGGCGGGTTTGTTGAACAAAAAGTTCAGGGCAAATTCCCGGCCCAGCCTTAAAAGGATTTCATCATTTTTCTTTATTTTCTTTTTTGCATCAGCCGCAAGTTTGTAGCGTTTCAAAAACGAGCTTTGGCGCACAAAGGCCAGAAAATCATCCGGGTTGTAGGTGGCCATGAATGCCATGCGCCCGGCCTGGCTTTCCGGGCCCTTGCCCTGCCAGGGGTCATTTTCAAAATGGCGCAGAAAGGCAGACCATTGCTCCATCTGCTTATAATATATGCCTGCGCCCTGATCCGCGTGCCAGGACTCAACTGTCCATGTGTTTGGCTCGTGGCGGCCCAGGCAGTAATCCGGCGGCTTGAACCAGTCCAGCCTTGTGGAAAGGCCGGTCTTGTCATCGTAGTATATGCCGTGCTCTGTGGGAAAGGTGCGGCAGGCCCAGGGCCTGTCCATGTAAACCGAGCAGCCTTTGGCGGTCAGAAAAGGGCAGGTTTTCTGCTCGTTTTCCGCCATTGCCAGAAGCACATCCGGAAAATGGCTGCCCTTGCGAAGCACTATCTGGGTGTGGCGGTCAATGAACTGGCCGGAACTTATTTTGAGCGCGCGGCGCAGCCGGGCCACATCGTAAGGATAAAGAAAAAGGGTTAGGTTGCGGCAGCACAGGTTAAAACATTTAAGATGCGGGCCGCAGGCAAAGTTGAAGGTGTCGCCCGGCTCCAGGTTGGTGCCTTCCATTGTGTAAAGTTTTTCCGGGTCAAGAATTTTCATGCTTCCTCTTTTGGTGCCGGACAGTTTGGCCAAGGCGGCTGTCAGGGTTTTGAACATCAAAATCCGCCGCAACAAGCTGGGCGATTGAGGCCTTAACCTTTGCATCAAATCCGCTTTCCCTGCGCAGGGCCTGCTCAAGGATAGCCAGATCCCGATAGATGAGGGTGCGATCCAGCACGCCCTTTTCCCTGCCTTGCCAGACCTTTTCAAACTCGCCGCAGCCCGGCCCCTGCTGCCATCTCCCCTGGGGCAGGCCAAGCTTCCACGCTGTGCCGTGCAGGCGGCATATCATGGGCCTTGCCTCATAAACCAGGCAGCGGCCATCTTCATTTAAGGGGCACAAAAAGAAAAATGGCCCGGAATCCGGCTCGTGATCTGCACGGGCGTCAAGGGCAAGGCGGGCCTTTTCCTTCGCCTGTTGCTGAATTTGCGGAGTCAATTCTTCAAAAGCCTTTGCCAAACAGGCAATCTCTATGACCGTATGGTGATAAAACCAGGTTTTGCAGCAGTTGTCCGCACAGCCCTCGCACACAAAACCCGCAGCCTTTGCAGCTTTTGCATAGGCGGCATCCATTTGCTGGTAGAGCTTTTCCAAATGCCCGAAAAAAGGCTTTGCTGCAAAGAGAATGGTATTTACTGTTTTCATTGCAAATCTAAACCAGGGGTTTTGGCAGAAAGATTTTCTGGTAGCGCGAAAGGGCAAAGCGGTCCGTCATGCTGGCCATGAGATCGCAGACGCTACGGGGGTCCGGCCAGCAGGCGTCCGGAACCGGGCCAAGCTCAAGCTCGCTTGTGGCTGCGCAGAAATCCTCCTGATTTGAAAGGTAATGGTTAAAAAGCTCCGTGAGAATTTTTTTTGCCTTCAAAAACTCGTTGTGCACAGCAGGGGCGCGGTAAACATTATCGTAAAGAAAGGTGCGAAGCGCCAGCATGGCCTCGTGCATGGGTTCGCTTATGCTCAAAACCAGCTTGCCGTTTATTTCGCCGCTGTTGAACACAAGATCATGAACCATGTTGGTTACCCGCTGGGAATGGGTGTCGCCCAAAAGCTTTGTGCAAAGGGCAGGCACCTGTCCGGGCAAAATAACGCGGCTTCTTATGGCGTCATCCAGGTCATGGTTGAGATAGGCCATGAGATCGGCCACTCTCACCACAGCGCCTTCCATTGTGGAGGCCTCCTCCGAGGCTTTTTCAGGCATGATGCTGCCAAAGCCCTTTGAATGCTTTAAAATGCCATCCCGAACCTCCAGGGTGAGGTTAAGCCCCTGGC
Source organism: Desulfobacterales bacterium (assembly GCA_020060085.1). Classification (GTDB taxonomy): domain Bacteria; phylum Desulfobacterota; class Desulfobacteria; order Desulfobacterales; family Desulfatibacillaceae; genus JAGVAW01. Next base: position 448 of record JAGVAW010000233.1, on the reverse strand, counting down.
CGGAGCGCTCCAGAAAGTCCACCACCCGCAGGCTCTGGTCATTGTGGGAGAAATCCGGCGAAAAAATCTCCTTCAGGACGGTTTCGCCGCCGTGGCCAAATGGTGTGTGGCCCAGATCATGGGCAAGGGCAATGGCCTCGGTCAGGTCCTCATTCAAGCGCATGGCCCTTGCAATGGTGCGGGCGATTTCCGCAACTTCCAGGGTGTGGGTGAGCCGGGTGCGGTAATGATCCCCCAAAGGGGATAGAAAGACCTGGGTCTTGTGCTTCAAGCGGCGGAAGGCGGTGCTGTAAACAATGCGGTCGCGGTCCCGCTGAAAGGCCGTGCGCACCGGGCAGGAATCCTCCTTGCGGAGTCTGCCCGCAGAATCCGCACTGGCGCAGGCATGGGGCGATAAAAATCCCTTTTCCCTCTCCTCAAATCTCTGCCTTATGCTCGAATCAACCTT
>JAGVAW010000193.1 GCA_020060085.1 Desulfobacterales bacterium | reverse complement strand
CCTGGACATTGATATGCCCGTGATGAACGGCATAATGGCCACAAAGCACATAATGATTGAATGCCCCACGCCCATTGTGGTTTTAAGCTCGCTAACAAATGACGGAAGAGTGACCTTTGAAGCCCTGCGGCTTGGTGTTGTTGACTTTGTGCCAAAGCCTTCGGGGGCTGTTTCTGTTGACATAGATTCATCCCGGCAGGCCCTTATTGACCGAATACGGGTTGCGCGAACGGTGAACCTGGAAAATGTCCGCAGGGTCTGGCTCAAAAAAACCTGGAACAAGGAAAAGCGCCTCAACACCCTGTATGGATTCATACCCCTTGAATACCTTGTGGCTGTGGGCACCTCCCTTTCCGGCCCCAACACGGTCATTCGGCTCATGTCCCAGCTTCCGCCCACTGTTCCTGCCTGCGCCCTGGTGGTTCAGGAAATTTCCCCCCGCATTCTGGGCAGCTTTGTGCGGGAATTCAACGAGCATGTTCCCTGGAAGGTGGAAGTGGCCGAAGACGGAACAGTTCTGGAGCAGGGGGTCTGCTACATCGGGTCCAATGAAAACTGCGTGGGGGTTGATAAAAACAGCAAGGGCAAGCCTGTCATAAGGCTTTCCGAAAAAACATCTTCACCCCTTGATCACCTTTTTACTTCAGCAGCCAATGTGTTTGGCAACAGCACCATAGGCGTTCTTTTAACCGGGCTTGGAATGGACGGAACCGCCGGTTTCAGCGAAATCCGCAAGGTGCGGGGTGTAACACTGGCCCAGGACGCAAATTGCTGCGTTTATCCCAACCTCACGGCTCACGCCATTGAGAGCGGAGTGGTGGACAAGGTTGTGGATGAGGTTCTGCTTGGCGGAATAATTGAGAAAATAATGGGCTGAAGGCCTTGCAAGGCTTTGCCGGGAGCGGGATATTCATGGAAAGCACCACGATAATACCTATTGCAAGCGGCAAGGGTGGGGTGGGCAAGACCCTGCTTTGCGCCAACCTTTGCATTGCCCTTGCCAAACTGGGCCATTCCACAGTTGCGGTGGATCTGGATCTGGGCGGCTCCAATCTTTACACCTGCCTTGGAGTTCCCAACAAATATCCGGGCATAGGCGACTTTTTAAAGGCCGATGGCGCAAAAAGCTTGCAGGACCTGGCGGTACCCACAAGCGTTGAAGGCCTCTCCTTCATCCCTGGGGATGGCTCCAGCGCATTCACAGCCAATATCACCCACGATCAGCGTAAAACCCTCATGAAGGGCATAAAATCCCTCAAGCAGCGGTTTGTGATTCTGGACCTTGGGGCTGGCACATCCTTTAACAGCCTCAACTTTTTTGGCATGGCCCCTTACGGAATAATCATCACCACCTTTGAAACGCCTGCCATAATGAATGCGGTGATGTTTTTGAGAAACTTCGCTTTCCGGGCAGCATCGGGCATGGTACGGCCCTATCCGGCTGTTCTTGCAGATGTGGTGGAGCGCATAGGCAGGCCTGCTGCTGTCGGCGAGGCCCCTGTAACGGTTCGCGGGCTTTTTGATGTTATCGCCCGCCATGATCAGACCCTGGCAGCCCGTGTGGAAAAGGCCCTGGCCCGCTATAGGCCCCGCATTGTTTTCAACATGGGCGACAGCCCCCAGGAGCTTTCCATTTTAGACAGGCTTGATGCAACCGTCCGGCAGGGCCTTTGTTTGGAGCCGGACTTTTTTGGCTTTATTTTTTATGATGACATTGTGCGCCAGTCTGCCAAAAGGCGCGAGGTGCTTTTGCTTAAATATCCCGGCAGCGCAGCTTCACGGGGCATCATCGGCCTTGCCCGCAAGGTGATTGGCTCCTGGGACGGCCCCCTGGCATCTTCCGGCGAACTGCTAAAGGAGCAGGCCGCACAGCAGTTTGAAGCCCTTGCAGCAAGGAAGGGCCAGGAGAGCGGCGCACCATGAGAGGCTTTTTCCCCTATGCGGGATTTGCAGCGGCCATCCTGTTGTGGGGAAGCGCCACAAGCCTTCTGGGTATTTCCGAGGCGATTCTCCCTGGGCCCTGGCCTGTATTTTTAACCGGCGTGGAGCTTGTTTCAGACGGCTCGCTCATCAAACACGCTGTGGCCAGCCTGTTTAGGGTTACGGTGGGCTTTTACCTTGCCGTTCTTGCGGGTATTCCCCTTGGCATCCTTATGGGCTGGTGGTTTCCGGCCAATGCCATAATCAACCCCATGCTTCAGTTTTTGCGGCCCATAAGCCCCCTTGCCTGGATTCCCCTGGCCATGCTCTGGTTTGGCATTGGGGACAAACCAGCGGTTTTTCTCATTTTTCTGTCAAGCTTTTTTCCCATAGCCGTTTCAACAACAGTTGCGGTCAAGGGCCTGCGACCCACCTATTTCCAGGTGGCAGCCAATTTCGGCTTTTCGCGCTTTGAGGTGCTTACAAAACTCATTTTTCCGGCCATCATGCCATCGGTTTTTACAGCCTTGCGTATAAGCCTTGCCATTGCATGGCTTGTTGTTGTTGCAGCCGAGATGATAGCCGTAACAAGCGGGCTTGGCTATCTTATCATTGATGCCAGAAACGGCTTGAGGATGGATCAGGTTATGGTGGCCATGATTTTGATTGGAGCCATCGGCCTGTTTCTGGATTTTTTGATGAACCGCCTTGCATCCATCAGGGCTTTTCGATGGGGAGTTTCCGCGAGGTAGCCATGAATCAAAAAAACCCGGAAAATACCGGCCCGCACATTCGCATCCAGAATATTGTCAAAACCTTTACCGAGCGCAGGAGCAGCAAGCGCAGCCCTTTGGATGCTGACAGGGGCCAGGAAATAAGGGTGCTGGACGGAATTGACCTGGAAATAGAAAACGGGGAAATTGTTTGCATATTGGGGCCGAGCGGCTGCGGAAAAACCACCCTGCTGCGCATTGT
>JAGVAW010000217.1 GCA_020060085.1 Desulfobacterales bacterium | reverse complement strand
TTGTGGTTCTGCCCAAACCCTTTTAGGACCAGCGCCTGGAAGCCCATCCAGCCAGTACAAGGCCGACAACAGGCGGAATTAAGGAATTGTTTCGTGCTGCCAGAGAATATATTCCACCTCCTTAAGCCAATTTTTATTTTTTATTTCAGATTGTTGTATATGTTAAACACGGCAGGCAGCCTTTATGGTGGTAAAAAAGTGGGTAATTTGTGGGTAAAAAGCTTGCTGCCGCCTTTCAAGGCCTTTTTCCATATCAAAAAGCCGGGGGAAGAAAACCGGCCCTTGCAAACGCCTTGATTGTAAAAAGTTTGTCCGCAATCTTTTATTGAAATGCAGTTTGGTATAAGCATCATGGCAGAAAGTGGATATAAAATGGAGTATTTCAGAAAGCCGGGTTTGGGGGCTTATGGCTGACAGCGAAAACAGGCACGACAAGGGCAAGGTCGTTACAATAGCCGGGCTTGCATATTGCAAGACGCCCTTTGGCCTGGTGTTTGTGCCCTCTGCCCGGCCAGGGGGCCGCAAGCACGATTGCACGGACTGCAAGGAATGCGCCTTTTGCAGCGATGACCGTTGCGGAGTGTGCCGCAGGGAGCAAAAGAGGCCCTGATGTTTAGAGTTGCATTGCCGGGGCCGCCCCGCCCGGAACCGTCCCGGCATGGCTGTCATTCCGGCCCACAGGCCAGGTCGAAAGCTCTTGCACTGTCAGCCGGAATCCATGTACAGCAACATAGAAGCCAGTTCCAGCCTTGCTCCATCTTCCGTCCTTGGCAAATATGATGGCTCTGGGGATTTGTGCAGGCTACTGATAAGGGGCATCAGTGCAAATACTAGTGCCCGGCAATAAACCGCCCTTAATGCCTGAACATTTAAAAGCACTTTTTTGAGGAGGTTTGTGATTTTGAAGGCATTGATGGAGGATATAATCGCCCGTTTCGGCGGGCGGCTGGCTGGCTCAATTGAGGAAAAGCGCGCCCAGGAATACCTGGCCCAGAAGATGGAAAGCTTTTGCAGCAGGGTGGTTGTTCAGCCCTTTGCCGCGCCGATGGAGTCCATGCACGGCTCGTTGAAGCTCTTTACAGTGGTCTTCCTTTTGAACCTGGCCCTTTACTGGGTAAGCCTGCCCCTGGCCTTTGCGCTGGCTGCTGCCAATGCTGTTTTGCTTGCCGGCCATTTTTTGACCTTCCGCTACTGGCTGGACGGGCTTTTTAAAAAAACGGCCTCAACCAATGTTCTTGGCATTGTAGAGCCGAAAAACACTCCGAGCCGAGTGCTTATTGTTGCAGGCCACACGGATTCCACAACAGAATACTGGTGGTGGTACCGCTATAAGGAAGTGGGGCTGGGGTTAAGCCTGGCTTGTGCGGGCATGGTTTTGCTGCTGCCAGCCTTCATGCTTTTGCACCTTATTGCAGGGGGCGCAGATGCCGCCTGGATTTACAAAGCCTACTGGTGGGCCTTTGCCCTGCTCTCCCCCATTAGCGCAGTGGCCTTTTTCATGCGCTCAAAACAAGTGGTGCCAGGAGCGCAGGATAACCTTTCCGGCATAACCGTGGCTTATGAAACCGGCAGGGCCTTGGCTGCCAAAACCCGTGCAGACAAAACACCGGGCCTTGAAAACACCCTTCTTGTGGTGGCGGCATTCGGGGCCGAGGAAGCCGGTTTGCGCGGCTCTGCCGCATTTGTGGAGGAATTTGGCCCGGCTTTAAAAAAGCTTCCCTGCGTGTGCCTTAATTTTGACGGCATTATGCACCAAAAGGATTTGCGGATAATCAACACGGAGATTTTCCCCCTGGTGCGCTATCCCAAAAGCATTGTGAACCGGCTAAAAACGGCCTTTGGCCAATGTGGGCAGAAGCCCCTTTGCGGGCCGCTGCCCTTTGGGGCCACAGATGCCGCGGCCTTTGCCATGAAGGGCCTTGATGCGGTGACTGTAATCGGCATTTCCAACACAAAGCTCGATTACAGCTACCACACCCGGCTGGATACGCCCGACCGGGTGGAGGAAAACGCCCTTGAAAAGGCTGTGGAAATTGCCGTGGAATTTGCAAAGGACTGGGACAAAGCGCATTAAAAATACCTAAAAGTGTTTAACCGCTTTAAAAAAATGTGCTATTTTGCATGGGGCAGGTGCAAAATCCTTAAAAGGGAATTTTACTCCAGAAAACTCCACTTTCTTTTTGCTATTGGGCTGCGTTTTAAAATACAGGGGGGATAATTGAGCATGGAAGAAACCAAATACACGGTGATTTTTCTTGGGCCTGCCCCTGGCAAGGACCCGGAGCAGGTGCGCCAGAATCTTGGGATTCTTTTTAAAAAAGACCCCCGCCAACTTGGGCGCTTTTTTTTGGGCAAGCCTGTTACAGTTAAGGAAAATGCCGATTTTGCCCAGGCCGAAAAGTTCAGAGTCGCCCTGGAAAAGGCCGGCGGCCTTGTGAAGGTGGAAAAGGTAGAGCAAAAACTTTCTATGGAGGACGAGCCTGTTCTTGAGCTTGATTCCTCGGAAGATGCTGCGCCCCAGGTGCCCAAGATGAACTGCCCCAAGTGCGGCTTTCTTCAGGATCGTTCCGATACCTGCGCCGAGTGCGGCATCTCCTTTGCCCAATATTATCAGCAGAGCCAACCCGATGAAGAGGCCCTGCCCCCCCAGAAAGACAAGGACAATTATCCCAAGATAGATGTCATATACATTCCCCCAAAGAAAACGGGCGTAAAACGCATAATAAAGCTTCTGGCCCTTCTCATGCTTGCAGGGGTTTTGTGGACAACCTTTAACAGCCAGGTGCGCGAAAGGGACGAAACCCCCCTGCCAAACCCGGATGCAACAATTGAGGAGCTTTTGCCCCTCGATCCGGCGCGCATTCTTGCCCGTGGCGAGCGTGCCCTGAACAACCCCTGGAACTCACGATTTTTCCTTGCAGACTTTGATGGAATGCGCCACCCGGTTGTGGACGAGCTTTCCATTTATTTCCGCTTTGCAAGTATTGCAAAAAGCCTTGCCGGGGCAAAAACCCTTGTTTTGCTGCGCTTTTCGGAGATGGAAAAAACGCCCGGCGGCCTTGTGCTTGAAGCTATTTTGATTGATGTGGCAGACAAGGCCATACGGGGTACAGTAAGCATAATCTCGCAGAACCCGGACAGTCAGCACCCCAAGGGATATTCCTTTGCTTTGGCAGAGCCATTTGGCCCCACCGAGCAGGAGGAAATAACCCTCTCCCGCGACCAGATGATAACAAAGCTTATCAAAATTGCCATACGCAGCCGGTGAGTTGACTTGCCAAAGGCTTTGATGTAATCGGCCTTGTGCAAAAACAAGTTTTGGCGAAATACAAAGGATTGTTCATATAAAGAAAGGATTGTTAACGATGATGGAGCGCACCCTTTCCATAATCAAGCCTGACGCAGTTAAAAAAAATGTGATTGGCAAAATTGTGGATCGTTTTGAAAGCCAGGGCATACGCATTGTGGCCATGAAAAAGTTGCAGCTCAGCCTTGAGGAGGCAAAGGCCTTTTACGCGGTTCACAAAGAGCGGCCTTTTTATGAGAGCCTCACTCAATTCATGACCTCCGGGCCTGTGGTGGTTATGGTTCTTGAGGGCGAGGGCGTTATTGCCAAAAACCGGGCCATAATGGGCGCAACAAATCCGGCCCAGGCAGACCCTGGCACCATTCGGGCCGACTTTGCCAGCAATGTGGAGCAGAACGCCGTGCATGGCTCGGACGCCCCGGAAACCGCTGCCCAGGAAATTGCCTTCTTCTTTTCCGGCAGGCAGCTCATAGGATGAGCAGCCCGGCTGTGGACCCGGCCCGCGTGGCAGTTGTGCTTGTGGGCACAAAGGTTTCGGAAAATGTCGGTTCAGCAGCCCGTGCAATGGCCAATCTTGGCTTTTCCCGGCTTATTCTTGTTGCCCCCAAAAATCTGGATCTGAATCGGGCCGCCATGACAGCCACCCGTGGGGGCCTGGATATACTTTTGTCTGCCCAAACGAATGAGACACTGGAGCAGGCCCTTGCCCCCTTTGGCTTTGTGGTGGGCACCACGGCCCGCAAGGGTGGATACCGGAAAACCTGCCTAAACCCCGGCCAAATGGCTGCAAACCTTGCTTGCCTTGCCAAAGAAAACGAGTTGGCTAT
>JAGVAW010000089.1 GCA_020060085.1 Desulfobacterales bacterium | reverse complement strand
GCTCGGAATTTCGGTCACATACAAAAAGTATGCTCCCTCATTCCTCGCTCGCGCGCCTTGCCCACGACTCCCTGGAGCAGCCCTATACTCCTGGCGGTCCCAGGCGGGCGCCCGCTGTGTTGCACTTCGCATCGTGCCTCGGTCATGTACTATCTGTACACTCCCTCGGCGCTCGCTCGTGCGACAAAGCATCCGCCTCGCCTGGAAACGCCAGGGGTTTACAGGTTGAAGGGAAAGGCCGAATCGCGTTGGGTGGCACTGGCAACTCGTTGCCAGTGTGCTTTCAGCACAAGAGGCAAGACCTTTGACAGATTCGGTTGGCCGGGGCTTAAATAGCTCAACCTGCAAATCCCTATGGATTCAGGCGGTTCCAGGGAAAGGAGAGCAAGGCGCGCAAGTGAGCAATGAGGGAGTGTACATCTGGTACACGACCGAAATTGCGAGTGAAGCGCAACGCAGCTATCATTTTCCTGGGGCCGCCTGAAAAAAATCCCATGACCAGCTCAAACTACACCTACTGCCCCCTTTGCTCCCTGCCTCTGGCAGAGGTGTTTGTCCATGACAAAAGGCGCTCTGTCTGCCGCAGTTGCGGCTTTGTGCATTACAAGAATCCAACTGTCGGCGTGGCGGTGATTGTTCTGGATGACAGGAAAATTCTGCTGGGCAGGCGCAATGGCTCATACGCAGGCAAGTGGTGCATACCTTGCGGCCATGTGGAATGGGATGAGGACATCCGCCATGCTGGAGTGCGCGAGTTTTTTGAGGAAACAGGCCTCAAAGTTACCCTGGAATTGGTTTTTGATGCCCATTCCAATTTCCATGACCCTTTGCGCCAGACAGTTGGAGTGTGGTTCATGGGCAAAATTGCGGGCGGAAAGATTGCAGCAGGCTCTGATCTTGCGGAAGTGCAATGGTTTGACCTGGCTGCCCTGCCAAAAGAAATGGCCTTTCCCACAGATATAAAAGTGTGCCAGAAGCTCCTTGAGCAGCATAAAAGGCCAGCCGTTCGATGTTAACGGAATGTCGGCTTTGCAATGCAGGGGTGAATCAGGTTCCAGCATCTGGCAGTTAACAAGGCCAAAAAATTTGAGCCTTCAAGCTGTTTTACGCTGGCTTAAGCCACATAACAAATTTATTTACTTAAGTTTTTTTGAAAGGGGTGCGGGGAAAAGCTTTTTTTCCTAAAAAAAGTTTTCCCCGCAAAAAAAAGCGTTTGCTTTTCATCCTTTAACCAAATAGCGGGCCAGCCATTATGGACAAGGCGGCAAATCTTTTTCTGCGGGCAAAAATTTGCGCCCTTGTGCGGGAGTTTTTTTCCCTGCAAGGCTTTCTTGAGGTTAATACGCCCCTTCGCACCCCTGCGCCCCTGCCGGAAGCCCACATAGACCTTTTTGCCAGCGAGGGCGCTTATCTGGCTGCCTCGCCGGAAGCCCTGATGAAGCGCCTTTTGGCCCAGGGGTCAGCACAAGGCCTGGAAAAGATTTTCTTCATCAGCCCGGCATTCCGCAAGGGCGAGCGGGGAGTTCGCCATCTGCCGGAATTCACGCTTCTGGAATGGTACAGGGCAGATGCGGACTACACCTGCCTTATGGAAGAATGCGAGGCCCTTTTTCTGTTTGTGGCCAAAGGCCTTGGCAGGGGCAGCGACATTGTTTACCAGGGCAAAAATATAAATCTAACTGGCCCCTGGCCCAGAATTTCAGTAAACGATGCCTTTTTGAAATATGCCAAAATCAGCCTGAATCAGGCCCTATCTCAAACCCAGGCCCAAACCCATGACCAGGGCGTTTTTGATGAGACAATGGCCTTTGAGGTGGAGCCTAATCTTCCAACAGAAAGCCCTGTCTTTCTTATGGACTTTCCCATCGAAAAGGCCTCCCTTGCAAGGCCAAAACCCCAAAACAGCGCCTTTGCCGAGCGCTTTGAGCTTTATGCCGGGGGCATGGAGCTGGCAAACGCCTTTTCCGAGCTTACGGACCCGGCCATTCAAAAGGCCCGCTTTGCTCAAGAGGAAAAAATCCGCCAGCAGGCAGGCAAGCCCCCCCTGCCCATGCCGGAAAAATTCCTTGATGCCTTAAAAAACCTGCCGCCATGCGCGGGAATCGCCCTGGGTTTTGACCGGCTGGTCATGCTCTTTGCAGATGCAGCCGAAATAGACCAGGTGGTTAGCTTTACGCCCGAAGAACTCTGATTGCCCCTTTGCTGTTTTCCAATTTTCTTGACAGGACTGCCCCATACAGGCTTTTCTGGCAGGACGAATTTCAAAGATTTTGCTCAAGAAAAATTCAAAAGGAAAGGTAAGATCCCCATGAGTCAGGACCTTAAAAAGATGTACCGCACCATTGCAGGAGACAATTTTCCGCCTCAAATGGAAATAAGCTTTGTTGATGAAAAAGGCCGTCAGACCCTGTTTTACGAAAAGGTGGGCTGGGACATAGAAGGCCAGATAAAGGGCCTGCGCTACGGAGAAAACCCCGGCCAGGAGGCTGCCCTTTACAGGCTTGTAAACGGCAACCTGGTTCTGGGCCAGGCCAAAACCATTCTGCCGGGCCGCTTTCTGGTTTCCGATATTGCGCTTTTGCAGTCGGGCAAGCACCCTGGCAAAACAAACCTAACTGACGCAGACAATGCCCTTAACATCCTGCGCTATTTCAAGGACAGGCCCACCGCGGTGATTGTGAAGCATAACAACCCATGCGGCGTTGCGCGGGCCGATACGCTGGAACAAGCCTACCACAAGGCCTACATGGCAGACAGGGTTGCTGCCTTTGGCGGCTGCATTGCCCTAAACCGGGCGGTGGACAAAGCCACTGCCCAGGCCATAGCAGAGCAGTATGCTGAAGTGGTGGTGGCCCCGGAATATGAGGAAGGCGCTCTTGATATTCTTGCCCGCCGCAAGAACCTGCGGGTTATAGGCATAAAGGACATGGCCCGTTTGAGCGAATTTGTGGGCGAGCGGGTGGTTGATTTCAAATCCCTCATGGACGGGGGCATAATCGTCCAGTGGTCCTTTGTTCCCCAGACCCTTAAAAAGGAAGATCTGCTGCCTGCCCAGGCTGTTTTTGAGGGCAAAACCTACAAGGTCGAGCATCAGCCCACGGAGGCCCAATACAGGGATCTGCTTTTCGGCTGGCTTGTGGAGTCGGGCATAACCTCAAACTCTGTCATCTATGTAAAGGATGAAACCACAGTAGGCATAGGAACCGGCGAGCAGGACCGTGTGGGCGTGGCCCAGATAGCTGTTGACAAGGCTTATCGCAAGCTTGTTGACCGCTTTTGCTGGGAGGAATTCAAGACCCCGGCCAACGACATGGCAGACAGCGACAAACTTGCCGCCATTGTTGAGCGGGTGAACCGGGAAAAGGGCGGCCTGCCCGGCAGCGCAATGGTGAGCGATGCCTTTTTCCCCTTCCCGGACGGTGTGCTTGTGGGCCTGGAGCAGGGCGTGACATCGGTTGTTCAGCCCGGCGGTGCATTGAATGACCACCTTGTTATCGAGGCTGTGAACAAGGCCGGGGCGACAATGGTCTTTACGGGCCAGAGAAGCTTCAAGCATTAGGATAATAAGGGCAAAACTGACCGATGATTATTGCGCCAAGCCATACTCCGGGCCGCCACTGCGCCAGCAGCGGCATGGCAGACCTGGTGAACCACCACGGCATTGACTGGTCCGAGGCCCTTTGCTTTGGAACAGGCATGGGGCTGGGCCTTTGGTATTTAGGCTTTGAGGGCCAGGGCGCAAGCCGCATGATTCATGTGCGCTCCCAGGATATTGAGGAGCAGTTTTTCCTCCGCATGGGGGCAGGCTTTGCCTGGGAAACCTTCCCAAACCCGGATGATGCCCACAATGCCCTGATTGAAGCCATAAGCCAGGGCAGGCCCGCCCTTCTGCGCACGGACATCTATTATCTGCCCTATTATAATTCCAGCACCCATTTTCCGGGCCATGTGATTGTTGCCTGGGGTTTTGACAGGCAAAAGGAGCTTTTTTTCGTTTCAGACACAGCAAGGCCTGCCCTTGTGGAAGTTCCCTTTTCTGCAATGAAAAGGGCGCGCTACTCAAAAAACCCCTTTTTCCCCATGCAGGGAAACCAGTTTGCACCTTCTTCCCTTTGCGAGCCTAAAAACCTGCCTGCTGTCATTGCCAGGGCCATTGTTGAGCAGTCCCGCCAAATTCTTGAGCCGCCTTTTGATTTTGCAGGAATAAGGGCGCTGGATTCCTGGCTTGATGAGCTTGAACTGTGGAAAGATTTTGATGACTGGAAATGGGTATGCCGCTTTGCTTACCAGGTTATTGAAAAGCGCGGCACAGGCGGGGGCGGGTTCCGGCTCATGTATGCAGACTTTTTGGATGAGGCGGCAAAGCTGCTTCCGCAAGTCCGCAACCTGGGTCTGGCCCAAAAGATGCGCGGCCTTGCAGGGGCATGGACGGATATTGCCCTGGCGCTCAAAGATGTTTCGGAAAAGGAAAAGCCCGATTTTGGCAGGGTCGTCCCACAGCTTGAGACTGTGCGCAAGCTTTGCAAGGATTATCACCAGAGGGCGATAGGCCTTTGCGTTGAATAAAAAGGAAAAATCTCCATGTTAAGCGGCCCTAAAATAGTCATTGTAGGGGGTGTTGCAGGGGGGGCCTCCTGCGCTGCCAGGGCGCGGCGGCTTTCCGAAAAGGCCGACATAGTGCTTTTCGAGCGCGGGCCTTTTGTGTCCTTTGCCAACTGCGGCCTTCCTTATTATGTGGGCAAGGTCATAAAAAAGCAGGAGGACCTTCTTCTTGCAGACCCGGATTTTTTTTGGGAGCGCTTTGCCATTACAGTGCGAGTTGGCCGGCAGGTAATTGAAATTGACCGGCAAAAAAAGGCCGTGCTGGCAAAAAATCTTTCTGATGGCAGTTTAAGCTGGGAGGAATACGATTTTCTGGTGCTTGCACCAGGCGCTGCCCCAAGGCATTTGGAAGTGCCGGGCGCAGATATTGAGGGCCTTTTTGCCCTGCGTAACATCCCGGATTCCAAAGCCATTATGGACTGGATGGAAAGGAAGAAGGTAAAAAGCGCAGTGGTTGCCGGTGGCGGCTTTATTGGCATGGAGATTACCGAAAACCTTGTTAAAAGGGGCATAGATGTAACTGTTGTGGAAATGGAGCGCCAGCTCATGCCCAACATGGACCAGGAAATGACAGCCCTTTTGCTGGATGAGCTTGCTGCAAACAAGGTTGAAATAAAAACCGGCCAGAAGGTTGCCGGATTTGGCCGGGCCGATGGATCCATTGAGGTTATGCTTGCCAGCGGGCAAAAAATTTCCACAGATATGGTGGTGCTTGCTTTAGGCGTGAAGCCGGAAATTGACCTGGCCCAAAAAGCGGGCCTTTCCATAGGCCCTTTGGGGGGAATTGCTGTCAACAGGCAGATGCAGACAAGTGATCCGGCCATTTTTGCAGTGGGAGATGCTGTTGAAAAAATTAGCCTCATAACAGGCCTGCCAGCGCTCATCCCCCTTGCAGGGCCTGCCAACCGCCAGGGCCGCATGGTGGCCGATATTATTGCCGGCTCCAACCCAAAGCCCCCTGAATTTAACAGCCTGCTTGGAACCTTTGTTTGCGGGGTTTTTGGCCTTACCCTTGCCGGAGCCGGAGAAAGCGAAAAAAGCCTGGCCCGCGCCGCAAAGCAGGGTGTGGCCATTGAATACGAAAAAGTCTATGCCCAGGCCGGGCATCATTCCGGCTATTATCCTGGCGCGCAAACCCTTGTGCTCAAGCTTGTTTTTGAAAAGAAAAGCGGAAAAATTCTTGGCGTGCAGGCTGTGGGCCGCAAGGGGGTTGAAAAAAGGGTGGATGTTGTTGCAACAGCAATGCAGTCAGGGGCCACGGTGTACGACCTTGCCCAGGCCGAGCTTTGCTAT
>JAGVAW010000310.1 GCA_020060085.1 Desulfobacterales bacterium | reverse complement strand
TTCAAAAAACTTTAAATTTTTTCAGGCTGTTATATAGCACAATCAAGAAGCTGCCGCCGGAAAGCCACCGGGCTTGGCGAAAAGTAAAAAAAATCTGTTAACCCTTTGCAGTTGCCGCCAAGCATCAGGCAATTTCCGAAAAATCGGCAATTCCTGCAAAAAGACCTGAAATGGCATTCAAAAGGGCAAGGCGGTTATTTCTCACCTGCAAATCCTCGGCCATGATCATTACATCCTCAAAAAAGCGATCCACGGGTTGTCTTAAAGACGCCACCTCAAGAAGGGCTGCCTCAACATCGCCCTTTGCCATGAGCGCCTCTGTCTTGATGCGCACCCGGCCCACGGCAGCCAGAAGCTCTTTTTCGCAGTCCTTTTCAAAAAGGCTTTCCTTTGGGCCGTCCTTTGAAATTTCCATGCCCTTTTCAGCAGCCTGGCGCAGAATGTTAACCACCCGCTTGAAGGCAACAGCCAATGGCTCAAAATCCGGCAGGGATTTTAGCCTTTCAATGGCCTTTGCTCTTTTCCACAAAAGGGGCACATCATCAATGGATACGGCGATTGCAGCAGCGGTGGTGTCCCTGGCGCAGCCGGATTCAACAAGCAGATTTTTGGCCCTATCCCGCACAAAGGCAAGGATTTTCGCCCTTGTCTCCTCCCTGGCCGGAAGCTTTTGCAACTTTGAAGATTTGTCCAGGTGCTCGTAAACATTTTTAAGGGCCTCATCAACAGCCGCTTCAACGCTGATAGCAAGATTCTTGTCCAGCAGAATCTGCACAATTCCTATGGTCTGGCGACGAAGGGCGTATGAATCGCTTGCTCCGGTGGGAATAAGCCCGACAGCAAAGCAGCCGCAAAGGGTGTCGAACTTGTCGGCCAGGGCAAGCAGCGCGCCTGCCGGTGTCTGGGGCAGAAGCCCCCCTGCCCGCACGGGCCGGTAATGCTCTTCAATGGCATCCGCCACATCCGGGCTTTCACCAAAAATGCCTGCATAAATTCGGCCCATGACCCCTTGCAGGGTGGTGAACTCGTACACCACCTGGCTTGCAAGATCTGCCTTGCAAAGCTCTGCGGCCCTTTGGGTTGTCTGCTTCAGGGCATTATCACCGGGCGCGGCGTTTTGGGCCAGCCACCCGGCAAGTTTTTCTATGCGCGCGGTTTTGTTTGCCACAGTGCCAAGCCGGGCTTCAAACATTATTCCGGAAAGGCGCTCAAGCCATTTTTCAAAGCCTGCGTTTTTATCTGCATCAAAAAAGAACTTGGCATCAGCAAGCCTTGCCCTTAAAACCCGCTCGTGGCCCTTGGCGCTGAAGCCGGGGTCTTTAACCTTTGTATTGTTTATGGCCACAAAGCCCGGTAACAGGTCGCCCTTTTCATTCTTTAAGGCAAAGTATTTCTGGTGCTGTGCCATTGCTGTCACAAGAACAGGCTCAGGCACTTCCAGAAAAACCGGGTCAAAGCTGCCGACAACGGCAAAGGGGCTTTCCACAAGGTTTGCCACCGTGTCCAGAAGTCCGTCATCCCCAACAGGTTTTCCACCCATCTTTGCGGCGGCTGCCTCCACCTGCCCGGCAATGGAAGTCCTGCGCTTTTCTATATCTGCCGTCACAAAGGCTTTTTCCAGGGTCTTGGCATAGTCATCCGCGTGGGGCAGGGATATCTTTTTGCCGGAAAGAAAAAAATGCCCCCAAACAAAGCGGCTGCTTTTTATGGTGTTGAATTCAAAGGGGATGACCCTTTTGCCGTACAGGGCGCAGAGGCTTGTGACAGGCCGGGCAAAGGAAAGGGGAAGAGCCGCCCAGCGCATGGACTTTGGAAAGGGGATTTGGCCGATGAGTTCCGGCAAAAGCTTTTTCAGCACCTCCACCGTGGGCAGGCCCTTTTCTTTGACAATTGCTGCAGCATATTGGCCTTTTTCCGTGGTGTGCACAAAAAGCGCATCAAGGCCCACCCCAACCTTTTGGGCGAACTTTTCGCCGGGTATGGCGACTTTGCCGTCCCCGCCAAAGGCCACCTTGCTTGGAGGCCCCAAGACAAGACTTTCTAGTGGCTTTTGCCGGGCGGCCACGGACTGGGCCAGCACGGCAAGGCGGCGCGGCGTACCATAAGTGCGGATTTTGCCGCAATCAATGCGAAGGGCAACAAGCCTTTGGGAAAGCGTTTTTTCCAGCCAATCCAGAGCAGGGGCGATGTAGCCTGCGGGAATTTCCTCGGTTCCTATTTCCAAGAGTAGAGAATCCATTGGCGTTTTCTATCCTTTTGCCTTTTCCCCAAGCAGGGGAAAGCCCATTTCGCTGCGCTGCTCAAGAAATTTATGGGCGCAGGCCCTTGCCATGTTGCGGATACGGCCGATAAAGGCTGTGCGCTGGGTGACTGAAATTGCGCCCCTGGCATCCAGCAGGTTGAAGGTGTGGGAGCATTTGAGGCAGTACTCATAGGCAGGCAGCACCGGGCCTGCGGCAAGCACCTTGTGGCTTTCAGCCTCAAAGGCATCAAAAAGCGAAAAGAGCATTGCCGTGTCCGCCAGCTCAAAGTTGTAGGTACTCTGCTCCACCTCCTGCATGTGGTGCAGGTGCCCGTAGCGCACGCTTTTGTTCCAGGCCAGGTCGTAAACGCTGTTCACACCCTGAAGGTACATGGCAATGCGCTCCAGCCCATAGGTAAGCTCCACGGTAACAGGGGCAAGCTCTATGCTCCCGGCAATCTGGAAATAAGTGAACTGGGTTATCTCCATACCGTCCAGCCACACCTCCCAGCCTAAACCCGATGCCCCAAGGGTGGGGGACTCCCAGTCATCCTCCACAAAACGGATGTCGTGCTCCAATGGATCAATGCCCAAAGCAGCAAGGCTTTTCACATAAAGCTGCTGAACATTTTTTGGAGATGGCTTTAATATGACCTGATATTGATAGTAGTGCTGGAGCCGGTTGGGGTTTTCGCCGTAGCGCCCGTCAGTGGGCCTGCGCGAGGGCTGCACATAGGCCACCTTCCACGGCTCCGGGCCAAGCGCCCGAAGCAGAGTTTCCGGGTGAAAGGTCCCTGCCCCCACCTCCATGTCGTAGGGCTGAATAAGGGCGCAGCCCTGTTTGGCCCAGAAACGCTCCAGAGTTAGAATAAGATCCTGAAAATACATGGTTGCCCTGTCTGAAAATATTTAAGCTGCATTTGATAAAACCGGCCTGAAACCCTGCCGGGAAAATGAGCCCGCACCAAAAGCCTGTCAGCGGACGCCAACCTCTTTACAACGCAAAACTCTCTCTTGCAAGGGATGAGATTACAAGGCCGATTGGCTGAAAAAATTTGGACTTATTGCCAAGCCTTTTTGCAGAAGAAAACTGTTTTGAAGTTCGACCCTCTGCTTATCAAGGTGTTGCATTTATCTTAACCTGCAATGCGCATAACCCCTTCAAATGCCGTTTCAAAAGGAAGCACCTTTGCCCCTTCTATGCCCTGGGCTATCTCGCGCCAGTCCTGCCTTGTTTTTTCAATGGCCTTTGGCTGGCCCATGCTCCACACGCAGCCGCCTCCCCCTGCGCCGGTGAAGCGCGCTCCGCAGCCATTTTGCCGGGCTGCTGCAATGAACCTGCCCATTTCCGGTGTCACAACCCCTGGGGTAAGCTCCATGCGCAGGCCAAGCTCTTTGTCCATTGCCTTGGCTGCTGCTGTCCAGTCCTTTTGGGCCAGGGCCTCTGCAAAGCTTTTGGTTGCTGCGATTATGGCCTCCCAATGGGAGTAGGTTCTGCCTGCCAGAAAATCTTTCAGCCAGATGCCGTTTATATCCACAGAATCATGGGGGATGCCGCAATAGGCAAGGGCGCAGGCCGAGTCAAGGTTCTCCTTGTCCTTTGGGGAGACAAGCTCCTGCTTGACAAAGCCTATGCCGTCCGGGGATGCGGGCCAAGTCCAGAGGTTGACCCCGCCGTAGGCAGCAGCCAGGTGATCCTGCAGGCCGCATACCACCTGGGCAGAGGCGCTTTCCAGAATCTGCACCGTGAGGGCTGTCTGGCGCAGGGTAAGAGTCTGCTTTCCCAGCTTTTCGCCGACAGCGGCAAAGGCAAAAAACAGGGCCACAGCAGCAGAAGATGAGCCTCCCAGGGCCGAGCGCACGGGGGAGGCGGATTCTATTCTGATTTTCACCCCGCTTGCGTTGAAATATGCGGCCACAGCAAACATCAGCCCCAGGGGATTATTGGAAAGGGGAGCCATTAAGGCCGGAAACCGGGCCGGGGCAAAACCTTTTGATTCGATTTCCACAAAGCCCGGCTCGCCTGCAAAAAGAGTTACGGTTGTTCTTAAATTGACGGCTGCATTGACCGTGGCCGGTTCCAGATGGCGCAGGGCATAGTGAAAGGAAGGCAGATCAACGGTTCCGCCCATATCAACCCGGCAGGGTGCGGAAACACTTACAGGCTCCTCTTTAAGCATGGCGCTCAATCTGTCGTTCATGGGACCTCCCTTAAGCGGCGCAAAAAGTCCAGGCTTTTTATTGTTTGGCCCAAATGAAAGGGCGTAAAGGATTCGAGAAGTTTTGTGGCGTTCATAAGGGCCGGGCCGGAAAAGCGGGCGCGCAAGGCCTGGTCCAGGCTGTTTTTTCCTGTCCATGATAGCAGTTTTATGGTGCCTGCATCCACCCTAACCCCACGGCCTTTTTCGTCAAAACAGGTTTTGCAAAGAAGCCCTCCTGCCCGGTTGTCGAACCATAAGCCGTCCGGCGCGGCCTCATCAAGGGGCTTGCTGCACACGGCGCAGGAATCGAGCCTGGGAGCCATGCCTGCAAGCAGAAGAAAGCGCATCTGATAAATAAGGTGCAAGCGGCCCGCCTGGCCAGTATCAAAATCCAGAAGGGAAAGCACGCCCGACAAAAGGTTGAAAAGCTCCTCGCCCGGCTCACCTTCATGAGTCCAGCGAAGCACAAGCTCGGCCCAGCAGCTTGCATAGGCCACGCATGAGACATCTGCCAGAATGTTTTCAAAGGAGCGTATGGCACTGGCCTCCGAAAGAAGGGGAAGACCGCCCTTTTGGGGTTTTTGGCTGTAAACTATCTGGGTTATGCAAAACAGCGAAAGGCTGCCGCCAAATCGTTTGCGGCTTTTGCGCGCAGCCTTGGCAATGCAGGTCACCCGCCCTTCTGCACGGGTGAGGAAGGTGACAATCAGATCTGCTTCTCCGTAAGCAACCGTCTTGATGGGAATCGCATGAGTGGTTACAAGCCCCATGACTTTAAATGCCAAGCAATGCGGTGGCTATGGAAAAATAGAAGAACACACTCACAACATCTGTTGCCGTGGTAACAAATGGCCCTGTGGCAACCGCGGGATCAATGTTCAGGCGGGTGAATATAAGGGGAAAGAGGCTGCCCATAAGAGAGGCGATGGACATGGAGGCAAGCATTCCCAAAGCCACGGCAATGGCCATGTTTGCCTGACCGAAGGAAACTTTTGCAACAGTTCCCACCAGCAGGCCGTAGAAGGCCCCCAGTATTACGCCCACGGCAAGCTGCTTGCCCACAATCTTCCACAGGTCGGCCAGATGTATGCGGCCCATTGCAAGCCCCCGCACAACAATGGTGGAGGACTGGGTTCCCACATTGCCCCCCATGCCAGCAATGACAGGCATGAAGGCTGCCAGGTAGGCCACTTTTTCAAGGGTTTCTGCAAAACCGCCCACCACAAGGGCTGCCATCATGCCACCTATCCAGCTTGCAAAAAGCCAGGGCAGACGGATGCGGGCGCTGCGCATGACGGTCTGGTTCTCCACAAACTCATCGCCCACGCCCGCCATCTTGAAAATGTCCTCGGTGGCCTCCTCCCTAATGATGTCAATGACATCGTCCACCGTCACAATGCCTTTTAAAACATTGTCCGAATCCACAACCGGCACGGCAAGAATGTCATAGCGGGCAACCAGACGGGCTACCTCCTCCTGGTCCATGTCCGTGCGCACAGAAACAATGTCCGTGTTCATGAATTCTTTGATTGGCCGCTCCGGCGCTTCAAGAACAAGCTGGCGCAGGGAGCTGACCCCCACAAGGCGGCCATTTTCATCCACCACATAAAGATAGAAGGGCATCTCAACATCCAGATGCTCTTTGCGCAGGCTTTCAATGCTTTCCTGGGCAGTGGCCTCCTGGCTCACGGCAACAAACTCCGGGGTCATGATACCACCGGCAGTTTCGTCATCGTAGCCCAAAAGGCCTTCAACCTCCTGGGATTCCTCGTCATTCATGGCCTGGAGTATGGCCTCGGCCTGCTCGGCAGGCAGGCGCCCGATGATGTCCGCCACATCATCATTGGGCAGATCATGCAGAGCCTCCACCATTTCGGAAACAGGCATCTGCTCTGCAATGCGCTTCATGGCGTTTTCATCAAGCTCGCTCAAAATAAGGCCCCGTGTTTGGGGCGACTCTATCATGGCAAACAAAAAGCTTTGATGAGAGGCGGAAAGGTGTCGGAAAAGCGCAGAAATATCGGCAGCATGGGTTTTGTTGATCATCTTGCGCAGGTTGGCCGTGGCCCCTCTGCGTAAAAGCCTCCTGGTGGTTTCCACCAGTATTGATGTGCGGTCTCCGGGCATAATAAGCCTCTATGGAAGCCTTATGTTGACGGCCATGCCCGCCCTTGCAGGAAGTGGGACGGTTTCGCCGTCAAAAATGAGTTGAACCGCGCCGGCGCTGTCTATAAGCAGGTTAAAATGCTCGTTTGCCTCAAGCACAAGCCTTTGGCCAGCAACAAGCTCATGCGTCTGCGGAACCAGATCATCGGCAATGACCTTTAGGCGCGTTGTTGCCAGCGCGGTAATTTCAAGCACACGGACCGCTGTTTCAATAGCAGGGGGCTGGATAAGCGCCCCGCGCCGGATTACTTCATCCGCTTGTATTGCAGAAGATTCAGGTCCAACAGAAGATCCCGAACCTTCCGGCAGCACCAGCATTGCCCCTGCCAGACCCGCGGCAAGGGCGACACATAAAAACAGCAGCAGGCGGCGCAGCCTGTTTTTTGCCTTGCGCCTGCGCCAGAGAGCGGTATTTTGGCTGGCAGCAAGCAACTGGTGTTCATCATAGAGTGCCAGCACCTGCCGGGGGTCAAGCCCCAGAGCCTGGGCATAAGAGCGGACAAATCCCCGGGCAAAAACAGCCGGAAGGTTTTTTATCGGCCTTTGGGCCTCCAGATCCTCCAGGGCTTTAATTTTGATGCGCGTTACGGCACTTAATTCTGCCAGTTCAAGGCCAAGCGCCTTGCGTTTGTCGGCCAGCACGGCTCCAAAGGAAGGCCCATGGGCAATTGCGTCCGGCCCCATGTCCGGCCTGTCTTTTGCCAGAAGCCTCAACGGATTATTTTTATGTAGGAGCGTTTTCTCAAATCCTTGAGCCAGGCCTGAAACCTTTCTTCCATTTTTCTTTCATAAATGCTGTTTTCAATTTCAGGGCGGGCCTGCTCCAGGCTCAGGCTTTCACTCATCTTGATGTCTTTTATATAAAGCATCTGCAAGCCTGCCGGAGATTCCATGACGGGTGTTATTTGCCCCTTTTCCATTCCGGAGAGGTATTCCCTTATCTGGGGGGTCAGCTCCTCCACAAAGAAAAGTCCTAGATCAGCCTGATCCAGATTGGGATTGAGACCCAAAGCAGAGGAAAAAGCCTCATTCATATCCTTGCCCGCAGCTATTTGCTGGCGCAGCTCATCCATAGCCGTCCTGCCGGAAGCTGCATTACCCCTGCCTACAGGCAGGGAAATGTGGATGATGTGAAACTGCCTGCGGCCCGCATACAGGCTCTCGTTCTCCCGGTAATGGCGCTCCACCTCCTGGGGGGTGACCACAATGCGGGATGTAACCTCGCGATCCATGACCCTTTTGCGGAGTATGTCCTCCTTGCGGCTTTTGCGGAAGGACTCTATTGTATGACCCTCCTGGGCCAGCAGGATGTTAAGGCGCTCATCGGTAAGGCCGCCTTCCTTTTTAATCTCCTCGATGTGGGCATCCACCTCCCTGTCATCCACGCTTACATTGAGCCTTCTGGCCTCCTGATCAACAATCATTCTGTCAATGAGGCCTCCCAAAACATCCTCCCGCATGCGGGCCAGGTACTCCTGCTCCTGGTCAGGGCCGTATCCGGCCCGGTTAAGCCGCTCATGCAGGGGCAGCATGGCCTCGTTTAGGTCTGACAGCCGGATTATCTCGTTGTTGACAACTGCAACAATGCGGTCCACAAGCTCTGCGCGCAGGCTGCCGGGGTTCAGGCACATAAGCAGGGCAAGAAGGCCAAGAACTGCAACAAAGCTGGGCCTGCCAGCCTTGTTTTCCAAAATAAAAAGCTTTGAAATCATAAAAACTCCGTATTGCGTTTCACGGGATACAGACTTTCCAGCTCCTTTATCCAAAGGGCGTATTCCTCCTGCAAATGCTGGGCAGAAATGGCGCGGGACGCGGCCATGGGACGGGTGCTGGCCGGGGTTGTAGAATCGGGCTGACTTTGGGCAAGGAAAAGTTGCCCCTGGATATCGCCATTTAAACCAAAGCGACTCTCTACTGCGCGTAGCACCAGAAGCCGCCTTTGCAGACTTTCCTTCCACACTTTAAAGGCCACGCCAGTCTGCTGAAAAATCTCCTTGAAGGTGTTGTCCGGGTAGTCTGCGGCAATAGCGGCAATCTCGCTTTCAAGTTCATCTGAAGAGATTGATATGGAATTGTTTGCAGCCCATTGGGCAACAAGCATCTGCTCGACAAGTTCATCCAGAAAAAGAAGCCTTGCCTTGCGCCGATTTGCCGGATTTTCAAGGTCTTCGGCTGGAAGCTCGGAAGCTGCCAGGGCAAAAAAGGCGTTGAACTCCTGCCGGGTCATGCAGTTTGGGCCAACACACACAACGGGATCAATTTTTTCTGCCGGGGACTTGCATCCTGCTGCCCCCGTAACCAGGACAAGGGCAGCAAAAAAGGCTGCCGGGAAAAAAAGCCGGATTTTGACCGGAGGATGTTTAATGCCTTTTCTTGCCTTTGCCATGAAAACCTTCCGGGCATTTTTGAATTGTAGCCTTTGCTTTAAAAAACGGCAACCCTTTGCCCTTGTGCATTATACGGGTAAAAACATCAGGCTTTGGCCGGATAAGTACCCGCAACATTATAGGTTAACATGGGTAGCAAGCTCTTTCAATATGTTTTTGGCTGCCAGAACCCGCGCTTCAATGGCTGTTTCCTCCAGGCAAACTTTAAGCTCTCCATCAGGGAACAGCCTCATGGATTTGCGGTTTTTGTCAACAAGCCCGGCAACATTTCCAGGGCTGTGCTGGTGCTCAAAGCTGGGCGAAAGGCGCAGGGTTGACCCGGCAAGGTCCAGCCTTTTAATTCCGGCCTTGCGGGCAAGCAGCTTGAGCATGACCTTGTAAAGCAGGCGCAGAGCGGTTTTGGGGATATCTCCGTAACGGTCGGCAAGCTCCTTCTGGAAGGCGGAAAGCTCTGGCGTGTCTGCCACCTTTGAAAGGCGGCGGTAGGCAACAAGGCGCTGATTCATGTCCGGTATGTAGCTTGCTGGCAGATAGGCGTCAAAATCCACATTTATTTCAGGCTCCAACGGCCTTGAATCAGGCTCGCCCTTTATGTTGCGGACAGCCTCCTCCACAAGTGAGAGATAAAGCTCGTAGCCAACTGCGGCAATGTGCCCACTCTGGGCAGCACCCAGAATGGAGCCTCCACCCCTTATCTGCAAATCGCTCATGGCTATCTGAAAGCCCGAACCCAGATCAGAGTGCTCCATAAGAACCTTGAGGCGGCGCTGGGCATCCCTTGTGAGCACGGATTCATCGGGGATGATAAGATAGGCGTATGCCTGGGTGTCCGAGCGGCCCACCCTTCCCCGGAGCTGATACATCTGTGCCAGGCCGAACATATCGGCCCTGTTTATTATTATGGTGTTGGCTGTTGCAATGTCCAGGCCCGACTCCACAATGGCCGTGCACACAAGCACATCAATCTTTTTGGCCACAAAATCGGCCATGACCTTTTCCAGGTCCTTTTCGGCAAGCTGGCCGTGGGCAACACCTATACGGGCATCGGGAGCAAGCTTTTTCACATGGTTTGCCATGTTCCAGATGGTCTGCACCCGGTTATGCACAAAAAATATCTGGCCGCCACGGGCCATTTCCTGCTTTATGGCCTGGGCCAGCACCGTGTCATCAAAGGGTATGATGTAGGTGGTTATGGGACGGCGCTGCTCCGGCGGCGTGTTGATGACGGAGATGTCCCTTATGCCCGAAAGGGTCATGTGAAGGGTCCGGGGGATGGGTGTTGCCGTGAGTGCAAGGGCATCCACGCTGGCGCGGAGTTTTTTCAGCTTTTCCTTGTGAGAAACCCCGAATCGCTGCTCCTCGTCAATTATGATAAGGCCCAGATCCTTGAATTTGACATCCTTTTGGAGCAGGCGGTGGGTGCCGACTATGATGTCCACCTTTCCTGCTGCAAGCTCCTCTGTCAGCTTTTTCTGCTCAACAGGGCTGCGGAAGCGGTTTAGGCCTGCCACGGAAATGGGATAGGCGGCCAGCCTTTGGGAAAAGGTTTTGAAATGCTGCTCCGCCAGAATGGTTGTGGGCGCAAGAAAGGCCACCTGCTTGCCGTCTGCCACAGCCTTGAAGGAGGCGCGAAGAGCCACCTCGGTTTTGCCGTAGCCCACATCCCCGCACACGAGCCTGTCCATGGGGTTATTGGCCTCCATGTCGCAAAGGACTTCCATAATGGCCCGTGCCTGATCGACAGTTTCCTCAAACTCAAAGCCTGCCTCGAACTGAGCAAAATAATCATCTGCAGGGGAAAAGGCAAAACCAGGCTCCACCTTGCGCCTGGCATAAAGCTCCACAAGGTCTGCTGCAATTTTCTGGGCTGTTTTTCTGGCCCTGCTCTTTACAGCTTCCCACCTTTTGCCGCCAAGTTTGTCCAAAGAGGGCGCAGCCTCGGAAACCCCCCTATATTTCTGCACCTGATGGGTCTTGTCCACCGGCACATAGAGCTTGTCCTTGTCCTGAAAGGCCAGCACAAGAAAGTCATTGGCAACACAGTTGACCTCCATCTTGGCAAGGCCCTCAAAGCAGGCCACCCCATGCTCAAGGTGCACCACAAAGTCCCCCTGTTTCAGCCCGGTGAGATCCAGCAGATCCGTCCTGGGCCGGGCTGGCGGCATTTTGGGGCGCCTGCGGGAAGGCCCGAAAACCTCATCATCCGTAAACAGGGCCAGGCCCTCGTTTTCCCACACAAAACCTGTTGAAAGCCTGCCCTGGGCAAGGTAGAGGCCCGGCTTCTGCCCAGACTCAAGGGGCTGCCATTTTTCCTTTAAGGAAAAGCCCCAAGGAAGAAGGAGATGGCTCAATCTTTGCGCCCTTGTGCGGTTGGCGCAGGCTGCTGCAACAATGCGGCCCGCCTGCCTTTGGGCCTCTATCCACTTTACCAGCGGCTCAAGGAGGCGGTCAGGGTCCCGACCGGCAGCAATTTCTCCGGAAAGGGAGGAATTGTCCCCAACGGAAAAACGGCATTCCGACTCAAGCGTTTGCTGCTGGTCAGGGGTTGAGGAAACAAAAAGCTCCCTTAACAAGAGGGGCTTATGGCAGGAAAGGGTTTCAAAAACCTCTTCCCAGTCATCAAAGGTCTTTTCAAGGGGCAGAAAAAGGCGCTCCTTGGCTTCCATTGACTGAAGGTGATCCTGCAAGCTCCTTTTGTGGGAAACAGCCTGGGCTGCAACCCTGGCAGGCTCCACAACAACGGGGATGCAGCCGCCGGGAAGATAGTCGGCAAGGCTGTCCGTTTTGCCGTAAACAAGAGGCAGAAAGCTGTCCATGCCCCCAAGACGGCCCTCCTCCTTTATGGCCTGCACAATCTCGCGCACCTTTGTTACTGCAAGCCCCTGGTCAAGAGCCCTTGCCCGAAAGCGGTGAATAAGCTCCGCCATGCTGTCCGGGCGTACCACGGCCTCGCTTGCAGGCAGCACAACCGCTTCATCAAGGCGCTTTATGGTGCGTTGGTCATCAGGGGAGAAAAGGCGGATGGAGTCAATCTCATCGCCAAAAAACTCCACCCGCAGCGGATACTCTTGTCCAGGCGAAAAGAGATCCACAATGCCGCCCCTTATTCCGAACTCGCCCACATCCTCCACCACAGAGGCTGCCAGATAGCCGCTTTCCACAAGGCTCTTTGCAAAGCCATCGCGGGAAAGGGCCTTGCCGGGACAAAGCTCCATTGTGCTGTCGCACAGGGCGGAGGCTGCCATAAGCCTTGTGCAGGCAGCTTTTGGGGTTGTAACGGCCACAAAGGGGTTGGAGTCGTTCAAGAGCCTGTAAAGAAAGCAGATTCTGTCTGCAACTATCTGGGAATTGAAGGAAATGCCTGAATAGGGCAGAATGGAATGGGAGGGAAAGCTTTCAACATGGCTTTTACCATTGCCGGGAGGCAGGAAAAACTCAAGGTCAGAAACCATGTTTCGGGCAGCAGCCTCATCGGGCATTACAACCAGCAAGCAGCGGCCCGACTGCCTGAAGAGATTGGCCAGAAAAAAGGCTGCCTGGGAGCCGTTAAGACCGAAAATCTCCAACGGCCCTGTCCGGTTCCTGATTTTGTCCATGCACCGGGAAATTGTTGAACCTGATGCCTGAAAGCTGTGTTCCTGCATATTGCCTGCCATCCTTTTTTGTTCAAAAACGCAACTGGCCAAGCAAATTAACACAGCAGGAGTGCTTTTGGCAAAACCATAAAAAACAGCCTGCGCCCGATTTATGTATGTGTTTTAGGGCCTTTGCCATTACAATAGACCCATGAAAATTCTCTTTGCCCTTTTTGTCATTTTATTTCTCACATTTGCGGGATATCATTTTTCCTTCCGCAAGGTGAAGGTGGGCTTTTTTTCAAAGGGCCTGTGGCTCACGGGCAACGAATACCTTCTTGTGGGCCTGGCTTTAGGCTCCTGGGGCCTTAACCTTCTGGATGCAGACACGATAAAAGCCCTGACCCCGCTTTCGGCCCTTGTGCTGGGCTGGGCCGGCATGGTCTGCGGCTTTCAGTTTGAAATATCCAAACTGAAGAGAATGAGGCTTCCCTACCTTTGGGCGGCCCTTGTTTCCGGTCTTGTGTGCATGGCAATCACTGCTGCCTGCTGCTACATTTTCCTGCCCCTTTTTCCGGGCCTGGAGACCCTGGCCAGTCCGGGGGCAATCCTTGCCCTTGCTGCTGCTGCTGCCTGCACCGCACCCACAGGGCTTGCCCTTGTTGCAGAAAAGGCCCTTGCCGCAAAAAGAGAGGCCATAACACTTCTGCGCCACATTGCAGCCCTGGATGGGGCGCTGCCTCTTTTGATCTATGCCCTTGCCTTTACAGCCATGCCCCTTGCCGCAGGCTCCCAGGCAGAGCCGGGCATTTCCGCCCTGCTTGCAGGCGGGGCAGCCCTGGGGCTTATTATTGTGCTTTTTGCCGTGTTTCTGGCTGTAAGGCCTCCCCAGTCCGAGCTATTGCTTGTGGTGATGGGCATGATTGTTCTCACAAGCGGCACTGCCTCACTGACAGGTTTTTCGCCCCTTGCCGCCAACTTTCTGCTGGGTTTTTTGCTTGTTAACACTTCCAGCGCCAAAGAGCGCATCTACCAGATGCTGTTCAGCGTTGAAAAGCCTGCTTACCTGCTGCTGCTCATCTTTCTGGGGGCATTGTGGAGCCTTTTGCCCCTGTGGCTTTTTGCCGGGGCGCTTGTCTTTCTTCTGGCCCGGCTATCCGGAAAGGTGACAGGCCTTTTTGCTGCAACAAAACTGCTGCCCCTGCCGGAAAAAACAGGCGCTTCACTGGGCCTTGGGCTTCTGGGCCAGGGGGGGCTAGGCCTTGCCATAATGCTGGAATTTGCCCTTAAACACCCCCACTCGACAGGCCCCCTGGCTTTGGGGGTTATTCTGGGGGCCACGATTTTTGCAGACCTTTTCGGGCCGGGCTTTTTAAGAAGAATCTTTTACCGGGAGCCGAGGCCATGAGCCTGTTAAATACATCGCGAAAACACCCGGTAATTTACGCCCTTGCCCTTGCCATTCTCTTTGTGCTGGCAACAAGCGTGGGCAGCCTTGCCCCTTCCGGCTCCTGGCAGCGGGCAGGGAGCATAAACTTTGCGCTGGGCTTATGCCTTCTTGGCGCCTTTGCTGTTTCGCGGCTTCTGGCGCAAATACGGATTCCCTGGATAACCGGCTACATACTGGCCGGAATTGCCCTTGGCCCCCACGGGCTTGCCTTTCTGGACAGGTCAATGGTAGCGGATTTAAAACTCATTGACGACCTGGCCATAGGCCTTATCGGCCTCATGGCAGGGGCATACCTCAAGACCAATGAGCTGGTCGGCAAGGGGCGCATAATCACGCTCACTACCTTTTTCCAGACATCGCTAGTGTTTTTTTCGACAACAGGCTTTATCATACTTTCTGCAGGCCTGTTTTCTTTCACCAAGTTGCTGCCATCATCCCATGTCCTGGCTTTGGCTGTTTTTGCCGGAGGCTTGGCAGCCACCTGCTCGCCCATGTCTGCAATCGCAATCATTTCGGAATGCCGCGCCAAGGGGCCTTTTACCACTACAACCCTGGGCGTAGTCGTTGTTCTGGACATTCTTGTGATAGTTCTATTTGGAGCCATAACCGTTCTGGCCAAGAGCATTCTCTGGCCGCAGTCTGCTGTTGACTGGCTGTCTGTTGGCCTTCTGCTTGGAGAGGTCATGGCATCCATTGGGCTGGGCTTTTTTCTTGGGCAGATGGTCATTCTCTTTGCGGGCAGGGGTGTAAAAAATATGGCCCTTTTTCTTCTGGCAGGCGTCTTTGCCGTTTCCAAAACCGCCTGGTGGCTGGAGCAGGCTTCAAGCCTACATCTGGGCGCACCATTTCACATCGAGCCGCTTCTGCTTTGTCTTGGTGCAGGGTTCTGGGTCCAGAACCGTTCGGAATTTGGGGAGCTTTTCATGGCAAACATAAAACAATTTGCCCTGCCTGTTTTTCTGCTTTTCTTTACAATGGCCGGAGCATCGCTGGATTTGTCCGTTGCAGCAATAGCCTGGCCCCTGGCGCTCTGCATCTTTGCAGTGCGAGCGGCAGGCATTTTCGGGGCCAACAAACTTGCCTGGAGAATTGTTGGTGGGCCTGCCCTACACAGTAAAAATGCCTGGATGGCATACATAACCCAGGCAGGGGTCACTATTGGCTTGTCTCAAGTGATTGTACGGCAGGTACCCGAAATCGGGATTCTGGTAGCTCCCTTGATAATGTGTGTTGTTGCCGCAAATGAGTTGATAGGCCCTTTGGCCCACAAGGTTGCCCTTGAGCGCACGGGGGAGGCCAATTCAGAAGGCTGAAATCCCGGCTGCCGCAAGTCCTGACCCTGCAAGATCCCTTGCACTTAATAGAGTTTGCGCTTTGAAAAGCCTGTGCCTATTACATTGAAGGTGTTTTCCACAATGAAGATGGCGGCTGGATCATGCGTGAAAACAAGCTCTTCCAGCCTTTTTAGCATCACATTGTTGGTGATGGTCATGACCACGGGCTTGTCCTGGCCTGAATAGGATCCCTTGCCGTGCAATATGGTGGCCCCCTGATGAAGGTTTTCCATTATATCCTCCACAATGGCATGGTGCTTTGTGGAAATTATCATCACCAGCTTGCGGTTGGAAAAAAGGGCCAGAACATAGTTGATAGCCATTGAGCCGATGAGTACCGTAAAGATGGAGGCTATGACAGTATCAGGAGCAAGAAAGGTGGCGCTGGCCGAAAAAAGGACAAGATTGAACAGAAAGTAGGTCTTGCCTATTCCGATGTTGTATTTCTGGTTCAACACAACAGCCAGTATGTCCACCCCGCCGTTGCTGCCCAGGGTGCGCAGCACAAGGCCCAGGCCAAAGCCCATTATTCCCCCGCAGGCCATGCTTGCATAAACCGGGTTTTCAATACCAAAATCCACATCCATAAGCTCATAGGCCAGGGTGGCCACAACCATTGCATAAATTGTGTAAAGTATAAAGCGCCGCCCCACGGAAAACCATCCCAGCACGGCAAGGGGAATGTTCAGGACGGCAAACAGAATGCCGGGGCTTAAATTCAGCCCTGCATAGTGAAGCATAAGCGCAAAGCCGAAAATGCCTCCTGTGACAAACTCCTCATGCACGGCAATGCCCTTTAAGGGCAGAACCGCAATGATGCTGCCTATGGTTATGAGTGACAGGTTGTAGGAAACCCGGTAGCTCAATTCTGAAATCTTTATTTTCATGGAGTTAACTTCCCCAAAAACAAGGCGCCATTAAAGGCGCCTTTAGCTTAATCCGTTTTTTTGGCCTGCTGCGCCGCACTCCGGCCCTGGCCTGTTTTTTGCCCAAGGCTAATCTTCCATAAGCGGATAGGCCCCGTCCTTGTCATGATCCTCCCTGCCCGTTAGGGCCGGGTTGAAAACGCAGATAAGGCGCATATCCTGCCATGCGCGCAAAAGGTGGCGATCGTGGTCGTTTAAGGCATACATGACGCCAGGCTCTATAGGGATTTTCTCGCCGCTTTCCACAAGCTCTATCTCGCCGCTTCCTTCAATGCAGTAAACCGCCTCCAGGTGGTTTTTGTACCAGATGGGGGTTACTGTGCCTGCGCGGATAATGGTGTCATGCAGGGAAAAGCCCATGCCGTCCTCTTTTAGCAGCAGGCGGCGGCTTGTCCAGTTTCCGCATTCACCCCTTACATCCCTTTTTGTATTCTTTATTTCCGACAGACTGCGAACAATCATGCAAAAGCCCTCGAAATCTGATTATCCTTGGCCTCAAGAATCTGCCCTATGGTTTCATCCACAATGTCCAGACCCTTTATAAGCATCTCCTCGTCAATCACAAGGGGCGGCAGAAACTTCAAAACCTGATTGTCCGCGCCTGCCGTCTCAATTACAAGCCCGTTTTCAAAGCAGGCGGATGAAATGTCGTCCACAAGGCCCCTTTCAAGGATTTCCAGGCCGAATATCATTCCCCTGCCACGGACAGCGGCATTGAGTTCAGGATATTTGGCAGCGATTTTATCCAGCCGGTCGTACATGACCGTTGACTTGTAGGCAACCGCCTCGGAGAGGTCCCTGTTCTCCCAGTAGGAAAGCCCCACCGTGCCGGCCACAAAGGCAAGGTTATTGCCCCGGAAGGTGCCCGTGTGCTCACCGGGCTTCCACTGATCCAGGTCCGGGCGCATGAGCAGCAGGGCCAGAGGCAGGCCTCCGCCCACAGCCTTGGAAAGGGTTACCATGTCGGGCTTTATGCCGGATTTTTCAAAGCTGAAAAAGTCGCCCGTGCGCCCGTTGCCCACCTGTATGTCATCAATTATGAGCAGGATGTCAAACTCCCGGCACACATCTGCAAGGCCCTGGAGCCATTGGTCTGAAGCAATGTTCACACCGCCTTCTGCCTGAACGGTTTCAACAATGACCGCAGCGGGAATATCCAGGCCGCTGGAAGTGTCATCAAGCATTTTCCGTAAAAAGGCTATGGTGTCCACATCCGGGCCCATGTAGCTGTCAAAGGGCATGAACGACACATTGGTGCGGGTGATATGGGCCTCGTCCCGATAAAAGGTGTTGCCGGTGACAGCAAGCGCCCCCATGCTCAAGCCGTGGTAGCCGTTGGTAAAGCTCACAATGTTGGAGCGGCCTTTTATCATGCGGGCAAGCTTAAGTGCGCTTTCCACCGCGTTGGTGCCCGTGGGGCCGGTGAACTGCACCTTGTAGTTCAAATTGCGCGGCTCAAAAATGGTTTCCACAAGCTTTTCCAGAAAGCGCTTTTTGGCAATGGTTGCCATATCCAGGCCATGCACAACGCCGCCACTTTCAAGGTATTCAATAAGCGCACGGGTTATTTGCTCGTTGTTGTGGCCGTAATTTAGCGTCCCGGCCCCTGCAAAGAAATCAATGTATTCCTTGCCCATTGTGTCTGTTAATATGCAGCCCTTTGCCTTTTCAAACATCACCGGAAAAGAGCGGATATAGCCCCTTACCCTTGATTCGTAATTATCAAAAACTCGCATGGAATTTTCCTTTCGCTGATTTTTATATGCAAAAATGGAAGGCTTTTTTAATCCGTCCATAAGCTATGGCGGAAATGAGTTTTTTGTATTTTGCCTTTTCATGTTTATGCCTTGTGTTCCTGCGCTTTGCTTCCAAAGGGGCCTATATGGAAAAGGCGCTCTGCTTCATGTACTGCCGGCAAAAAGTCATTTTCCGAAAATATTTGCTCTTCAAACTTAAAGCCTGCCCCAAGATGCTCTGCAACCGAGCCAAAAAGCGCCTGGGATGCCTTGTTGGAAGGGTTGACCGTTGCCTCAAGATATTTGAAGGAAGCAGTTGGAGATGTTATCAGATAAAGAATCATCTGCCGGGCAAGCCCCTGGCCCCGAAAATCGCTTCCCACTCCAACCTGCCATATAAATAAGGTGTCCGGCTTTTCCGGTGCCGCAAAGCCGGTTACAAAACCGGCCATCTGGCCGTTGATGCGGGCAACTGCGCTGGTTTTGGCAAAATACTTTCCAAAAAGCAGGTAATAATAAAGGGAGTTCTGATCCAGCCCGCACAGGCCCGCCATTTGGTGCATGGCAGCTCCGTCCTGGGCTGTTGCATGGCCTATGAAGGCCTCTTTTTTCTCGTTTTGCCTCATAAGTGCCTGCTTTTAGCTTCCGGCCCTCCTCTGCCAATGCCTTTCATGGCAGACCCTGCAAAAGTTTGGCATGGCCGCTTGAGGCCTAAAACCATAGCGCATATTTTTGCAGATGTAAAGGTTTCAATTAAAATAATATGTTGCGCAACTGTTTGTTGGGGGTAAAAGCCTTGCCCAAAGGGCCTTTGCAAAGGATAAAGGTAACAGGCAGGATTACCCGGCTTGTGAAATTTGCTTTTTTGGGAGGACAATTTTTTTTGGGGCCTGCTTTAAGGGCTGCAAAGGGTTTCTTTGCCCGAAAAAAGTTCCCAAACAGGGGCGCTATAGCGCATGGATGATGCAAAATGCCCCTAAACGGGGCAAAATCGGGTGGCCATGCCCAGAGCAGGCGCAAGCCGCTGCTTAAAATATCCATCAAAATCAGCATATTGCAGTTGGCTTGCATTTGGCACCCTTTGTGCTGTTAAATAAGCTCATGCAAAAGCCAGATACCATACCAACGGCCAAGGCCCCGGGCAGGGAAAGGAAAGCTCCTGAAATGGCGCGTCAACTGCGCGTGCCGAGCCTGGACCCCCACTTTTTCATCCTTGAGGAAGACCGCAAAAACCTGGAGCGCTTTGCCCAAATGAGCAACAGGCACCCGGTCAACATCCTCATCACCGGAAACCAGGGCTGCGGCAAGTCCACCCTTGTGCGCCAGTTTGCCTGCATCCACAACAGGCCCATGGCAACCTTCCAGGTGGGGCTTCTGCTGGAATCCGGCCAGCTTTTCGGCCAGCAGCGGCTTAAAGACGGAGAAACCTATTACCACGAGTTTCTCTTTCCCCGCGCCATACAAACCCCAGGCTGCGTGGTGCACCTTGAGGAAATAAACCGCTCGGAAAGTCCCCATGCCTTAAACGAGCTTTTTTCCGT
Organism: Desulfobacterales bacterium; assembly: GCA_020060085.1. GTDB lineage: Bacteria > Desulfobacterota > Desulfobacteria > Desulfobacterales > Desulfatibacillaceae > JAGVAW01. The sequence goes on along the minus strand of JAGVAW010000310.1, from coordinate 457 downwards.
ATTGAGCGAAGACCGCAGCATCTGGGTGGACGAGCTTGGCTTTGTGGAGGTGGCCCCAGGTGTAATCTTCTTTGCCACCATGAACGAAGGCGAGCAGTTCACGGGCACGGATGCCCTGGACGCAGCCTTAAAGGACAGATTCTACCGCATCCACCTGGAATACCTGCCCCAGGCCGTGGAGCGGGAAGTCCTTGAGCGCAAAACAGGCCTGGATACCAGCACCGCAAACCAGGTGCTCACCCTTGTCAACAAAATCCGCGAAAACCGCGAGCTTTCCATAAGCGTGTCCATCCGCCACAGCCTTATGATTGCCGAACTCGTGTCCCACGGGGCATCCCTGCGCGAAGCTTTGGTTTACAGCCTCCAGATATCGCGCGATACACTGGAATCGCTCCTGCTCTCAATCCATGTGGCCACAGCCCAAACGGATGCAGACAGAGGCGCTTACAGCCTGTAT
>JAGVAW010000200.1 GCA_020060085.1 Desulfobacterales bacterium | reverse complement strand
TTGGATGAATATTAACCCGTTTCCTGCAATTTTCGTTAACACAAACTGATAATAATATCAAGTAAATTTAATGGGTAATACCTTTTTCAGGGGCGACTAGCTATCGTTTTCCTGGGGCGGCCAAGCATACAGGGCGGTTCCAGGGAGCCGTGGGCAAGGCGCACTTTGCGAGAAAGGAGGGAGTGTACAGTTGGTACATGACCGACTTTCGAGCGAAGTGCAACACCGCCCACGGCTTCCTGGGGCCGCCCCTAGAATACAAAACGCATCTCAAGCTCCCCGCCCAACGCATTATCTATGTTCAGGCCCCCCAGCACCCGGCCATCCTTGTTGTAAAAATGCAGGGTGCGGCTAAAGGCCTGGCTTGCCCCTAAAGAAACAACAAAATCGGCGGTCGGCTGGTACTGCACGGCAAAGGTGGCCAGGGCGTTTATCTGGCGCACATGGCCTTTTGGCAGAACAGCAGAATCATCTGCCAGCCGGGCTGAAGCCCTGTCCCACTCGTACTGCGCCCAAAGCGCCCATTCGGGGCTGAAGCGGTATCCTATGCGGGTGTTGGGGAATCCCAGGGAGGCAAACCAGCCGCTTCTGGCAAGAGAATCCGCCCAGGGCGTGAAGCCTATTCCAAAAACAGGTATCACCGTGTTATCCACGGGATCATTGAAGTACATTGCCCCAAGGCGCACAAAAAGCCCGTTTTCAAAGGCATAGCCAAAACCGGCCCGCAGGCCTGCGCCAAAGGAGCCGTCCATCTGCTTTTCAAAACCGCTGTAGCCGAAAACCCCGCCAAAAACAGACCAGTTTTGGTCAAGCCGCCACATATGGCCAAAGCCCAAATAAAGCTCGTGCAGGTTTTTCCAGGGGTCATCAACCCTGTTGCCAAAACCCAGGCGGGCTGTATCGCCCCATGTGTAGTTGCGGAATGTGTAGCCAATGGTGGTGTATTTCCAGGGCCTTATGCTCACCCCGGATGAAAAGACCGCCATTGAACCGCGGTCGCCTTCAAAATCAGCATCCGAAAGATAGGCGTTTTCCACACTCACAAAACGGGTTTTGGCCTGCCGGGCATCATCACCGCCCTGCTGGGCCAGGCAGGGGGATGCCATTGCAACAAAAAAGGCAAAAAAACAAAGAATCAAACTCAATTTTCTTAAAATGCGCACCATCAAATCTCTCCCTATTTTCGGGGCCTGGCCCGTTTTAACGGTAAATATCCTTCCTGTGGCCGATTTTTATGACACAGACAACAAGCTTTTTGTCTTCAATTGAATAAACAATGCGCCAATGACCCTGGCGGATGCGGTAGAACTCCGGGCCTGCAAGCTTTTCGCAGCCTTTTGGCCTGGGGTTTTCCGTCAGGGCCGCCACTTTTGCAAGGATTTTCTTCAAATCCCTTTTGGGGATATTTTCAATATCCTTCTCCACCGATTTTTTGAAAAATATCTCATATCCGGCCATCTTTTTTGAGCCTCTTTAACATCAGCGGGAAGCTTATAAGCGGCTCATCAGCCCTCTGCTCAATGGCTGCAAGGTCCTGGGCGTCTTCGGCAAGGGCCTGTTTGACAGCCGTGTTCACAAGCTCGGAAATTGACCTGGCCGTTTCAATGGATTTGAGTTTGAGGGCCTTGTGCAGGTCTGAATCAAGATACACAGTCGCCCTTTTTACATTTGATTCCATAAACCCCTCCTTGTTGCCGCCATTTTAACGCTTTAACGCCAAAGCGTCAAGGCATTGCCCAATGCCGCACCTTGACAGGCAGCACCATAGCTTTCTATATAATAAGGATAAGACTTACAGATAGTCTGTTCACGCTTTGGCGCTCATTCAATTTGCTTTTGCAATCTGGCATAATGGAAGCCATCCGGCTTTTTTGGCCTCTTTTGCATAAAAAGGCCTGCCATTTAAAAGGAGTTGCACTTATGGGCCATGACCGGGTTTTGGCCAGCCTGAACCTTTTTGCCGTGCTTCAGAACCTTGAAGAGCTTGTCAAATTGGACCCCCAGGCCGCAGCCCTTTGTGCTGACTGGAATGTGAGCATGAGCTTTTCCGTGCTTAACGGCCCGGCAGCCTGGATAGAATTTGGCAATGGCTCCTGCACAGTCAAAAAAGGCTGGGACCTCAAGGCTGACATCGCGCTCAAATTTGTGAGCTGCCGCCACCTCAATTTGATGTTCGAGTCAAAGCGCCCGCCCATAATCGCCAGGGGCATAACCCGCCTGCCTTTTCTTTTGTCCAAATTTCCGCAGCTCACAAAAAGGCTGGAATATTATTTGAAGCCCGATGAAAAGCTTCTGGAGACCGATGAGCTTTTCCGGCGCATGAACACCATTCTCACCCTTAACACCGCAGCCTTTGCAGCAGTTGAGCTTGCATCCTATGACCCGGTTTGCCAGCACATTGCAAGCGCCATTCCCCAGGGCACGGTGCTGCTTAAAATCCTGCCGGACGGCCCTGCTGTTACTCTTTTTATAAAAAAGGACGGCTGGCAGGCTCAAAAAGGGGACATTGAAAACCCAAGCGCAAAAATGCTTTTAAAGGACATGGACATTGCCGGGGCCTTTTTGAACCAGAAGCTGGACATCTTCTGCGCCATAGCCAGCGGGGATGTGGCCATAAGCGGAACCGTGCCAATGCTGGACAATCTGGGCCTCATCCTGGATCGTATTCCCCTATATCTTGCTTAAGGGAGCCATAAACGCCGTGACAGCCTATTCCCACGAAAAATCCCGCGCCCTGTTTGAGCGGGCGGCAAAGGTCATCCCCTGCGGAATCTACGGCCATTTTTCCCCTGCCCCCCTCATTCCGCCATCCGATTACCCTTTTTATGCAGAATCCGGGGCTGGCTCGCGCTTTGTGGATGTGGATGGAAACAGCTTTATTGACTATATGTGCGCCTACGGGCCTATGGTTTTAGGCTATGCCCACAAAAAGGTGGATGCTGCGGCTGCCAAAGAGCACAAAAAAGGCTCCTGCCTTTCCGCGCCTGCGCCTGTTATGGTGGAGCTTGCCGAGTACCTTGTTGACCTTGTTTTTGGCATGGACTGGGCCTTTTTTGCCAAAAACGGCAATGATGTGACCACCTACGCGGTAATGGTTGCCAGGGCTGCCACGGGCCGCAAAAAGGTGGTGGCAATTAAGGGCGGCTACCACGGGGTTGCCCCCTGGACCCAGGGCCTTGGCCACCACGGAGTGCTGGAGGAAGACTGCGGCCATATCCTGCGCATTGCCTGGAACGATTTTGATGCCTTTGCCAGCCTTGTGGAAAAGCACCCCGGCCAGATAGCGGCCTTCATTGCCTCGCCCTATCATCACCCGGTTTATGCAGACAACCAGTATCCGGCCCCCGGCTACTGGCAAAAGGTGCAAAAGCTGTGCAACCAAAAGGGCATAGTGCTCATTGTGGATGACATCCGCTGCGGCTTTCGCCTCAATATGGCTGGCTCCCATGTGTTTTTCGGGTTCGAGCCGGATCTGGTATGCTTCTGCAAGGCAATTGCCAACGGATACCCCATTTCCGCGCTCATGGGCAAAGGCGCGCTTCTGACCGATGCGGCCAAGGTCTTCTACACAGGCTCCTACTGGTTTTCATCCGCACCCATGGCAGCAGCCCTTGCCACCCTGGCCGAGTTGAAACGCATAAACGGCCCGGAGTTGATGCTTGCTTTCGGCGAAAAGCTCTGCAAAGGCCTGGCAGAAACCGCCAAAAGCCACGGATATGATCTCAAGGTTTCCGGCGCGCCTTCCATGCCCTATCTGCGCATAACAGATGACCCGTCCCAGATGCTGCACCAGAAATGGTGCGGCCTTTGCACAAGCATGGGGGCCTACTTCACCAGCCATCACAACTGGTTTGTATCCACAGCCCACAATGAAACAGATTTAACAGACACCCTAAAAATAGCAGACAGGGCTTTTGAGATGCTTAAAAAGGAGAAAAGATAAAAGATTTGCTGGGGAGGGGATTTTTTGAAAAAAATCCCCTCCCCAGCGCCCCCTCCCCTTAAAACTTTTAGGCTATGATAATAAGAAGTTATGTTGCAACCGGGAGGTATGACACCAAATTGCCCTCAGACAGGAATCTAACAACATAAAAGGCCGTTATCCTTTTTTAACAGGCATCAGGCATATTCAAGGAGGCAATGGCAATGCCCATAACAAAATCCGAAATAAAAAAGCTAAAGCAGATTGCCCAGGGTCTTCGCAAGGATGTTATTGACATAACCTTCTGGAGCGGCGGGGCGCACATCGGCGGGGGCCTTTCCGTGCTGGACATTCTTGTCATCATCTACCACCGATTTGCAAAGGTGAACCCCAAAGACCCGCATATGCCAGACCGCGACCGCATAGTGCTTTCCAAGGGCCATGCAGGGGTGGCCTATGCGCCGCTGTTGGCCCGCATGGGCTATTTTGACTTTGAGCTTTTAAAGGACTTCAACAAGTTTGGGTCCCCCTTTGGAATGCACCTGGACGGAAACAAGGTGAAGGGTGTGGATGTTTCCACCGGCTCGCTGGGCCACGGCCTGCCCATAAGTGTAGGCCTTGCCCTGGGGGCGCGGGTTAAAAAGGAAAGCTGGAAAACTTACTGCATTGTGGGTGACGGCGAATGCAACGAAGGCTCTGTGTGGGAAGCTGCAATGGCCGCAGCCCACTACAAGCTCAACAACCTTGTAACCTTTGTGGACAGAAACCGCCTTATGATTGACGGCCCCACAGAGGAGATCATGGGCGTGGAGCCTTTGGCTGAAAAATGGCAGGCCTTCGGCTTTGTGGTAAAGCAGGTTAACGGCCACGACTTTGAAGAGCTTGATGAGGCCATATCCTTTGCCCTGGACTACAAAAAAGGCCCTGTGGCCATCATTGCCAACACGGTTAAGGGCAAGGGCGTTGACTTTATGGAAAACCAAGTCAAATGGCATTACGGCGGCCTGGATAGTGTCCTATGGGAGAAAGCCAAACAATCTGTGGGGTAAGGGCGGCCCCAGGAAGACGGGTGAGGGGCGGCCCCAGGAAGCCGTGGGCTGTGTTGCGCTTCGCTTGGAATTTCGGTCACATACTATGAGTATGCTCCCTCATTCCTCGCTTGCGCGCCTTGCCCACGACTCCCTGGAACCGCCCTGTATGTGTTGAAGGGCGCTTGTGGGAGTGTAGCGTGTTGGGATAGCGCAGCAACAAGGCAAGCGCAGCCCAACAGATTCGTAGATTCGTGGCAACTGTCATCCGCCAAAAAGCTTGGAGCTGGCGGGAATGTCTTTCCATGAGCAGGCCTGTGTTGCGGCCCGGCACACGGCTTTTGCCATTGTGTCTGCTGCCAGCATTCCTATAACGCTCACATCTGCCTTAACCTGGCCTGTTGCAAGGGTGAAGATGGTATCGCCATCGTACATGGTATGGGCCGGGCGCATGGCCCGCGCAAAGCCGTTGTGGGCCATTGATGAAACCTTTTTGGCCTGGGCCTTGGTTAAAATTGCGTTGGTGATGATGACCCCCAATGTGGTGTTGCCGGCAAAAAGGTCGCTGCCGCCCGCATAAAGTTCAAGCATCTGCTCCTGGGTGTCTGCAAGGGATTTTTTGTCAGCCGCAAGCAGGCCTGCAACCTTTTTCCCGGTATCAGGATTCAGCACATCCCCAAGGCAGTTTACAGCCACCAGCGCCCCCACCATAAGGCCCTTTTCCTCCACACAAAAGGCCCCCACGCCTGTTTTCATGGCTCTGTCCAGGCCCATAAGCTTGCCAACAGTGGCCCCGGCCCCGGCCCCCACACAGCCTTCAAGGGGAATATCCCTGTTGCCCGCATTTTCGCAGGCAGCCGCACCCATTGCCGCATCGGGGCGCACGGCAAAATCGCCTATCCACAAATCAAAAAGCACGGCAGAGCATACAATGGGAACCTTTGTCACGCCCACATCAAAGCCTGTTCCCTTTTTTTCCAGCCAGTCGGCAACGCCGCAGGCTGCTGCAAGGCCGAATGCGCTGCCGCCTGCAAGCACCACGGCATGAATTTTCTCCACAAGGTTTTCAGGCTTTAAAAGGTCTGTCTCGCGCGTGCCCGGCGCTCCTCCCCGCACAGCCACCCCTGCAACCGCCCCTTCCGGGCAAAGCACAACCGTGCAGCCGGTTGCTGCCTCGCTGTTATGGGCATGGCCTATAAGAATGCCGTCAATGCCTGTAAGTTGTATTTCCTTCATTTGTTTTTCCTGGTTTGTGATGATTTATGATTCCAGAACCTGGTTCCATATTTCGCGCACCCGGCTCTTGTGCTTGTCCAGGCTGTTATCGCTTACAACAGCCTTGTGCCCTGCCAGATTAAGATGATGGGCCTTGGTGCGCAGGGCAAGGTAGGCATCATTGAGTGCAAGGGCATCCCTTTCGGGCAGAAGCCTTGCGGCTGAAATGGTTTCAAGAAGCCGGACATTGTCTGTCCAGCGAAGAAGCTCATGATGCTCCCTGGCCTTTAGCAGAACAAGGTATTGAACCAGAAACTCTATATCCACCATGCCGCCTGCGCCCTGCTTCAAATCAAATTCGCCGGGCTTTTCCTCCAGAAGCTCCTTTTGCATTCTTTTTCGCATGGCAAGCACATCGTTTCGCAGGGCATCCGGCTCCCTCACCAGGGTAAGCACCTGGCTGCGAATCTCGTTGAAGCGCCTGCCCACAGCCGGGTCGCCCGCAACGGGCCGCGCCCTCACAAGGGCCTGATGCTCCCAGGTCCATGCCTCGTTTTGCTGGTAGTCGGCAAAGCCCTGAATATGGCTCACCAGCACACCGGCCTGACCGCTTGGCCGGAGGCGCATATCCGTGCTGTAAAGAATCCCTGCTGCTGTGGGGGTGGTGAGGATATGAATTATCCTCTGGCCCAGGCGTGCAAAAAAGGTGGATGAATCAAGGGGCTTTGGCCCGTCCGTGGAGGAATCCCGGTCGGCGCTGTGCAGAAAAACAAGGTCCAGATCCGAGTTGTAGGCAAGCTCAATTCCCCCCAGCTTGCCAAGGCCTATAACGCAAAAGCCTGTGCCGCATTCCGGCTCCCTTATGGAGCAGGGGGGCGCGCCGTGACGGGTGGTCATATCGGCCCAGGCCACATCCACAACCTTTTCAAGCACCACTTCTGCAATGTTTGTGAGGTGATCCGAAACCCGCATTATGTAGCAGGAGCCTGTTACATCCGCAGCCGCCACCCGAAAGGAATTGACCCGCTGGAAAACCCGAAGCTGATCCATTATCTGCTCCAGGTCGTCCGGTGCAACGGAATCCAGGCGCAGGGCCATAAGCTGCATAAGCTCCACCCTTGTGGGCGGAGTGTAAAGGGTGCGCGGGTCTGTAAGCTCATCAAGCAGCACGGGGTGGCGCTCAATAAATTGGGCCACAAAGGTGCCCGCCTCATAGAGTATGGCAAGCTGCTCAAGGGCCTGGGGATTTTCGGCCAGAAGCGAGAGATAGCTCACCCGGCGGTTGACAGCCTCCACAAGGCCGGAAAATTTTTCCATAACAAGCGCACTGTCATTGGCATGAACAGCATGGCCCAGCATGAGCGGCACAAGGCGATCCAGAAGCTCCCTGCCCCTGGTGCCCATGTTTTCCATTGCAGATGATTCTTTCAGCCTGTCCAGAATGTCCAGCACCCTGCGGGGGTCTTTGAAACCGGCCTCAAGGAGTGCAGCCAGCCTTCTGCCGCCTCCTTTTTTCTCCTGCCAGGCCGTTAAAAGCCTTTGGTCAGGGCCTTCTGAATCTGAACCAGGTGCCAGAAGCCCCTGAAAATGCCCGTGAACCGCGCCCCGGTGCTCGTCAAGGGCCTCGATATAATGGGGCCAGCTTTCAAATCCCATTGACCAGGCAAGGGCCTCCCTGCCCATGTCGCCATCGGGCAGCTTGTGGGTCTGGCGGTCGGAAAATTCCTGAAGCCGGTTTTCGCTCTGCCGCAGAAAAGCATAGGCCTGGGCAAGCTCCCTGCAAACAGGGCCGGGCAAAAGATTCAGATTTGCAACAGCCTGCAATGAGTCAAGCAGGGACCTGCCCGAAAGCCCATGAACCACCCCGCCCCTTATAAGCTGGAAGGCCTGGACAATGAATTCCACCTCGCGTATGCCGCCAGGCCCTATCTTTATGTCGTGGGAAAGGCCCTTGCGGCGAACCTCCGCAACTATCATGCGCTTCATTTCCCGCAGGGATTCAAAGGCCCCGTAGTCGAGATAGCGTCGGAAAACAAAGGGCCGCAGAAGGGCAAGAAGCCTGTTCCCCGCTGCAATATCCCCGGCAGCAGGCCTTGCCTTTATCCAGGCGTAGCGCTCCCACTCCCGGCCCTGGGTCTGGTAATAGTCCTCCATTGCATCAAAGCTCATCACCATTGGGCCGGAGCCGCCAAAGGGCCGCAGGCGCAGATCCACCCTGTAAACAAAGCCAAGCTCTGTGTTATCCGTAAGAATGCGTGTGGTCCGGCGGGCAACGCGGGTGAAAAAATCCGATGAGCAGATCTGTTTTGCGCTGTCAGTCTGCCCCTCTTTTTCAATGGCGAAAATAAGGTCAATATCAGATGAGAAGTTAAGCTCGTTGCCGCCGAGCTTGCCCATTGCCATCACCACCATCTGCTGGGGCGCTCCGTCTTCAGCAAGAGGCTGGCCAAAGCGCAGGGCCTCCTGCTTGTGGGCAAAGGCAAGGGTTTTCTCCAGAATGGCATCCGCCAGGGAGCAAAGCTCGCCCATTGTCTGCACAAGGCCTGCCAAACCAGCCAGATCCTGCCAGGCTATGCGAAGCATCTCCCGCTGACGGAAGCGCCTTAAAGCCGCCTTGAAGGCTTCCTCATCATCAATTCCTGCTACCAATGAGTCCAGTCGGCAGGTAAAATCCTGCGGGGAGGAAGGCAAAAAAAGCTCCTGGCTGTCAACAAGCTCTTTTAGAACAGGCGGGTTTTTGCAGCAGGCATTGAAAACAAAATCGCTCACACCGGAAACAAGGGGCAGGTGCGCCAAAAGCCGGGAGTCCCCCAGGGTTGCAAGGCCTGCCTGGCCAAAGGCACGGCCCAGGGCATCAATTCGCTCATCCACCCTGGCGCGCAAAAGTTCCGGAACCTCTCCGACAGGCTTTGGGCCGGAAAACAGGGCGGCATCCGCAAGGTTTTTAAGGGGCATATCTCAATATTACTCCAAAGGCGCCTGGGCGCATTCCCCGGCAGCCTGGCCCTTTTGAGCGCGAAAATCCTTCAGGTGGGCCACAAGCTTGTCCAAAAGCGATTGCGGATAAAGCTCGCCCGCCAATTCATCCCAAACCGGGTGCACAGCCGCCTTCATTTTGGCAAGCTCATTGTCGCAGAACACCGACTCCTTTACACCATAGGCAATCATTGCAGCAAGGCTCTTGTCCGAATCTTCCCTGGCCAGTCTGCAAAAATCGTATGCCAGGCCAAGCCGCCTTTCCGAAAGCACCTGCCGGTGCTGTTCCGGCACGGCTTCAAAAGCCTTTGCCGTTACCACAACAAAGGCAGGCACATAGCGGATGCGCACAGGGTTTACATACTTTACGCGGGTGTAAAGCTGGGTGCCAATAATCCAGATGGCAGGGGCTATCATGGCGTCAGCCATGCCGGAGCGCATGGCAGAAGGGATTTCCGCCACACCTATTGGTATGGGGGAGGCGCCCATGCGCTCAAGCATCCGGCCTTCAAGGGGGCCAAACCATGTTACAAATCGGGTGCGGCGGAAGTTTTCCATACTGTCCATGGGCTGGCTGCGGGAATAAATCTGGTCAAAATCCTGATCCAGCCACAAGAGGAGCTTGAAACCCTGGCGCAGGGCAATGGAGTCAAACTCATCTATCATCATTGCCTTTATGTAATCCACCTCATCATAGTCTTCAAACAAAAAGGGCAGGCCAAGGATAGGGATTTCCGAAGCCATCATAAAGGTTCCCTGGCCCGAAAGCCCGGCCCCGTCAAGCTGGCCCACGCGCATTTTTTGCAGAATCTGCACATCATCGCCCATGGACCCGCCCCAGTACACCTTGAAGGCCAGATTACCCTTTGTCTCCTCCTCAATTGCAGGCATAAGCACTTCTGCAAAGCGCTGGGAATAGCCTATTCCCTTGGGCGCAAGGGTTGCCACCTTCCAGAACACGGTGGCAATCTTTTCATCGCCCACTGTGTCCATGTTTGATGTGCGGGCCGACAGCAGGCAGGGCAGTCCAAAAAGCAGAATGAACAGGCTGCAAAAAAAAGCTTTCATGCATAAACCCCGTTTGGCGCTTAAAAAAGGGAAAAAGGCCGACCCCAGGCAAAAAAAGCTGCCGGAGCGCCGGGCTTTATTGTTGAGGCCCAAAGCAAAATTTACTTTGAGCTGCTCAAGGCTTTGCGGATTGGCGTCTGCCGGGATTTGCACAATCCCGAAACAATCAGGCCTGATTTTTGGCCTGCTCTAAAATGCGGCAGGCATTTTCAATACATAAATCAATGTGCGCATCGCAGGGACCGTCTGCCATAAAATCCGCAAACTGCCCTGTGCTCTCAAATTTTGTGCCGGTTATTGCCCTGCACTCCAAGGAGCCTGCCTTCTCTTTAAGGGAGCGGGTTATTATGCTGCCCGCAGAAAAAGGCTCAACCCTTTTGGGGGGATTTTTTTTGAGAAGATTGAAATGCCCTGCCAGAAAGGGCTTGAATGTGCGCAGATAAGCAACATGGCGAAGATTAAGGCCCAGAACAAGGTTGATGGCAAGAACTGCCCCCACAGCCGCTCCGCATACCCCTCCGGAAAGCCCCAGGCCTCCGTCATACACATAGGAGAGCCTTTCAAGCCGGGCATCTCCTGTACCTGTTCTTTGGCGCACCTCTGCAAGCACCCGCCGGGCGCAAAGGCCAAGCTCCCTTGCCGGGGCCTTTGCAATATCCTCGTTGGCAAGTCCTTTTCGGGAGGCGTCATCCAGGTACTTTACGGCCCCGCTTATGTGGCTCATGCAAAGGCCGATTTTATCCGGCCCCAAAAAGTAGCGCACCTGGCCGGCAGGCGTGTAAAAATCCACGCCCGTGCGCTGGCGGCAAAGGTCAAAACCGTAATTTTTGCGGATGTGGCCCACGAAACTGCCGACAGCCGCAAGACCGGCAGCCTCGCCAACCGCTCCGGCCTCCTCCACCTGCCTTGATAGGGCCTGGGCAAGCCCCAAAGAGCCGCCTGTAAGAACCCCGCAGGTGGAGCCGTTGGCTGCCAGCCCGCCCTCAAGGCCTGTGGCTGCCTTGAGAAGGGTGTCATCTGCCTGGCTATTCAAATCCTGCGTCACGCGCAGGGAGGCCTGGCCTCAATTCATATCCCTGACAAGGTAGAACGCCGCCCGTGCGCCCCAGTAGGTCTTTTTCCAACCCCTATTTTCCTGCTCCAAAACTTTTTCCTCCCAAAAGCCTTACCGTGAAGGGACCCATCCGGCTGCCCTTAAGCATTGGGTAATTTCGCGGTTCAAACATTCCTGGCAAAGGGCCTGGTAGTCAGGCCCGGATGGCTGTCCGTCAGGAAAAGCTGATGATGAGCCTGCTCTGGGCGGCCTGGCTTGCGCCATACGGCAGTCAGGGCAGTTTTCAAGGGCCTGGGCCTCACACCTTGAGTAAATCATGGCAAATTCAGAGTCAGTTGTGTCTGCAATTTTTCCGGTGTGGATGTGGCGGTATTTTGCAGGGCCGCAGCCTGCGGCAACAATGGCAAGCACAAGCAGCCCGGCAAATATCGGAACAATTTTCCTTTTCATAAAACTCTCCTTAACCAGCACAGCTTTCCATTCATTTTAAGCAGCAGCAGCCTTTTGAAGAGAGACCGGCCCGACAGGCTTCTTTTGGGCGGCTCTTTGGCCTGCTGGCTGCTTTTGGGCGGCCTTTGCCCAGGGGCTTTTGTTAAGGCGCTCCCGAAGAAATTTTTCGACCCTCAGATTCATGAGTTCAGGCTGCTCCACAAGTGCTGCATGGCTGCCAAAGGGAATGGTGAGAATCTCGGCTTCGGGAATAAGCTCCTGCATGGTTTTGGAGATGTGCCAGGGGGTGAAAAGGTCGTGCTGGGCCGAAACCACAAGCACGGGAATCTCAATCAATGGCAGCATATCCTTTACGGTGTGCTCCTGCATTCTTTTGGCCATTGAGAGGAACATGTTCACATCCAGCGTCCGCAGATGGGCCATATAGGGCATGAGATCCTGCTTCTGAAAAAACTGCCAGTGGATGAAGCGCACCAGACGGGCGCCCGCATTGGCAACCTCATCCTTGAGGGCAACACGGAGAATTGACTGGGCAATCTTTTGGGTGGCACCCGGAAAAAAGGTGGAGAACTGATAGGTGTAGGGAAAGAGCTTGGCAACAATATCGGTGTTCAAAAAGCTGTTCATGGGCTGCCCGTAGGCCCCAAGAACGGGTATGAGGGCTGCCGTGCGCTCCCTGTGAAGCCGGTAGAACTCGAATATGGTCTGAACACCCATGCTGTGGCCTGCAAGAACCGCCTTGTCCGCGCCCACTGCATCCAGCACGGCGGACAGATCCATTGCATTGGTTTTCATGGTAAGACGATTGTAGTCCGGCGCAGACCCGGATTTGCCGTGGGAGCGGTAGTCCCAAAGAACGACCCGGTGGGTGGGGCTAAAGAATTCCACCAGATACTTCCAGAAGAATGTTGACACGCCGATGCCGTTGCAGCAGCAGATTACAGGCCCCTGCCCGTAAACCTCGTAGTAAATTTTCGTACCATCAAAACTTGTGGCATACCCGGTTGACGGCTCCATGAAAACACTCCTCCTGTTTGATTTATGAACATGGTAAAATAATATTAGCATATCAGAATTTTGCCCACAAGGGCGCATTGACGAACCCCCCTGCAGGTTATAAGAATAATATGGATATTATCATGCTTGTAAAATGGAACCGTTAAACAGTGCCACGGCCAGCAAGGCAGAAACAATGAGTTCAAAGGCCCAAACCGGGACAGACAGACCGATTTCCGATGCCGAACGCACCAAACGCAGGCGCGAGCTTTTGCTCATGGTGCTGGCCTTTGGGCTTATTGCCGCTCTCACTTACGCAGAAACCCGCATCATCAATTTTGGCACGGACATTCCCCTTTCAAACACCGTTTTGATGTTCATTGTCATAAACATCAACCTGCTGCTTGCCATCTTTTTATTGTACCTTGTGCTTAGAAACCTTGCCAAGCTCCTTTACGAGCGGCGGACAGGCGTGCTTGGCTCGCGCCTTCGGGTGAAGCTTGTAATAGCATTTATGACCCTTTCCATGCTGCCCACTGCTGCTCTTTTTTTCTTTAGCCTTCAGTTTATAACCACCACCATTGAATACTGGTTCAATGTTCCGGTGGCCCAGTCCCTTGAAAATTCGCTTTCTGTTGGCCGCCATCATTACGAGCACCTGGAAAAAAATCATCGCTTTTTTATTGAGCGCATTGCCTACCAGATAGATGCCCATCATTATATGCGGCCTGAAAGGAACGATGACCTCAATCATTATATGCGGGTGACCCAGCGGGCTTTCAACCTTGATGCCGTGGAGGTTTACTCGTCCCATCTGGCCAGGTATTTTTCTGCCCAGGATGCCAATCTTGTTGCTGAAGGTGTTCCAGGGCTTGCTCCTGATGAAATTCTGGCCGAGCCTGTGGATGAAACCAGCGTCCGAACCTTTATTGTTACCATCCCCGAAGGAGAGCTTGTACGCACCATAGGCAGCGTTCCCTTTGGAGCGTCAAGAAAGGAGGCGGATGCCTTTGTGGCGGTTTCCACCCTTCTGTCGCCGGAATTGGCTGAAAAAATGGCCGCCATTGTCAGAGGCATTGAAGAATATCACCAGCTCATGCTGCTCAAGGAACCCATTAAGATATCCAATTACTTCACACTTTCCATTGTTGCGCTTTTCATTGCCATTTTTTCCGTGTGGTTTGGAATGCGCCTTGCAAAATCCCTCACAGACCCCATTGCCCAGCTTGCCCATGGAACCCGCCGGGTGGCAGGCGGGGACCTTTCCTTTGCCCTTGAAAAACCTTCAGACGATGAAATGGGAAGCCTTGTTGAATCCTTTAACCGGATGACAAAAGACCTTCTCACAAGCCGGGAGCAGCTTCAGGAGAGCGCCAGTCAGCTTTCAACCCAGAATGTGGAAATCGAAAAGCGCCGCCAGTACATGGAAGTTGTGTTGAACAGCGTTTCAACCGGGGTTGTTTCCCTGGATTCACAAGGAAATGTAACCACCATCAACAAAAGCGCCCAGGCCATGCTGGGCCTGGATGAGGATGATCTGGCAGGCAAAAGCTACAAGCATATGCTAAAGGGAAGACACAAAGGCCTTGTGGAGGCGGTGGTGGGAAGGCTCATCCACGGGCAGGCGGAATCTGTGCGCCTGCCGGCCAAGCATGTGGTTGCGGGCAGGCCCAGAAGCTTCATGGTTCATGTTACCGCCCTAAAGGATGAAAAAGGCCGTCACATGGGCATGGTGGTTGCCCTTGACGATCTTACCGAGCAGGAGCGCGCCCAGCGCATGGCTGCATGGCGGGAGGTGGCCCGGCGCATAGCCCACGAGGTGAAAAATCCTCTCACACCCATCAAGCTCTCGGCCCAACGCCTTGCGCGCAAGTATTCCGGCCAGATTGATGACAGCGTTTTTGAGGAATGCACAAAAACCATAATTGATCAGGTGGATCTCATCCAGAATCTTGTCAACGAATTTTCGGCATACGCCCGATTTCCTGCTCCCAGGCCTGTTTCCTTGAGCCTTCCGGCGCTTGTAAGTGAGGTGGCAGGCCCATACAAAGAGGGATACCCCGATATTCAGATAGAGTTTTTTGCCCCGGACAGCGCATCCATTCCCAGGCTTCTTCTGGACCCGCAACAGATGAAGCGGGCGCTCATAAACCTTCTGGACAACGCCATTGCAGCAGTGGCCGGCAAGGGAAGTGTAACCATAAAGGCGAGTTACGACAAAAGCCAGAGCAAGGTTGTTCTGGAAGTTGCAGATACGGGCAAGGGCATAAGCCCGGAAGTCAAGGGCAAGCTATTTGAGCCATATTTTTCCACCAAAAAGGCGGGCATGGGGCTTGGCCTTTCCATTGTAAGCACCATTGTTACGGAGCATAACGGCTCCATAAGGGTTGAGGACAACAAGCCAAACGGAGCGCGTTTTATAATTGAATTTCCGGTATAGGACGCATATTAAGCATTATCAGGCAAAAGCTGCCCCAAACAGACTGACAAGGAATTAAAAGGTATGTTTCCAAGCATTTTGATTGTTGATGACGAAGCGCCGATACTGCGCTCTCTGGGAGGAATCCTTCAAGACGAGGGCTTTGAGGTGATAACCGCACAGAACGGTTACGAGGCCCTGCAGATGATAGGCAAGACATCTCCAGACCTTGTTCTGCTGGACATATGGATGCCAGGCCTTGACGGTATTGACACCCTAAAGGAAATCCGCAGGGATAACCCCAACCTGCCGGTGGTGCTCATCACGGGTCACGGCAGCGTGGAAACAGCGGTTCAGGCAATAAAACTGGGAGCATACGACTTCATTGAAAAACCCCTTTCCATTGAAAAAGTTGTGGTAACAATCAACAACGCCTTAAATTTCCGCCGCCTTGAGGAGGAAAACCGCTATCTGCGCAAAAAGACCCTGGAAAAATATTCCATAACAGGCACGAGCCAACCGATTATGGAAATGCTGCGCCAGATAGAAATAGCAGCCCCCACGGAAGCATGGGTGCTCATCTTCGGAGAGAACGGCACGGGCAAGGAGCTGGTGGCCAGAACCATTCACCAGCTTTCCAGCCGCTCGGACCAGGCAATGGTCACAGTGAACTGCGCGGCAGCAGACAGCCGCTGGCTGGAGGATGATCTTTTCGGCCATGAAAAAGGGGCTTTCAAAGGCGCGGCCCAGCGCAAGCAGGGCAAGATGGAGCTTGCCCACAAGGGGACCCTGTTTTTTGACGACATCGGCGACATGGACATAAAAATCCAGGGCAAACTCCTGCAGGTGCTGGAAAGCAAGGTATTCACCCGGCTGGGCGGAGGCCGCGACATAACCATTGATGTCAGGATCATTGCAGCCACAAACCGCAACCTGGAGGAGCTTATTGAAAAGGGGCTTTTTCGGGAGGAGCTTTACTACAGGCTCAATGTCATACCCATCATTGTACCGCCTCTTCGGGAGCGCAGGAAGGACATAGGCCTTCTCATGGATCAGTTCTTTGCCCGCCTTTCCCAGGAGAACACATATCCCAAGAAAAGGCTCTCCCCCCAGGCCCTGGAGGTGCTCATGCGCTATCCCTGGCCGGGCAATGTGCGGGAGCTTAAAAATCTGGCCGAGCGGCTTGCAATTACAATATCCGATGAGATTATTCTGGCAGAGCATATTCCTGCGTCTTACAGAGACAAGGCTGTTGAAGACGCCATCTGCCCGGCCTCATATTTTGAAGAAAATAGCTTTGATGAGGCGGTTAAAAGATTTGAAAAGGCCTTCATAAACTCTCATCTTGTTCGCCACAACATTGATGAGAAAAAGACCGCAAAGGCAATAGGCCTTGATCTTAAAACCCTCCGGCAAAAGGCCGATTTGTAAAGGCGTTGGCAAAAAACCATGCGTATAATAGCCGGAAAACACAGGGGCAAGCGGCTTGCCCCCATTAAAAATGCCGCCATAAGGCCCACAGCAGACAGAACCCGCGAGGCGGTTTTCTCCATCCTGGGCAGCCTGGTGGAGGATGCTGTTGTTGCGGATCTTTTTGCAGGAACCGGGGCTATGGGCCTTGAAGCCCTCTCCCGCGGGGCAAAACAGGCGGTTTTTGTGGATTTTAACCCCAAGAGCCTTGCCCTGGTCAAAAAGAACATCGCCATTTTAAAGGAAGAGGAAAACAGCAGGGTTGTTTTTTGGAATCTGCTGCAAAATGCGGCCTGCCTGTCTGCCCATGCCCTGTCTTATGATCTGATTTTTGCAGACCCCCCCTATGGCGAACAGGCCCTTGACGCAATATTGGACAACCTGGCCAAGGCCAAGGCGTTGGGCCCGGAGGGAACCCTTGTCTGCGAGCACGACAGAAGCGAGCCGGCCCCTGAAAACAGCGCCTTCAATCTTTTCGACCAGCGCCGCTACGGGCGGACACTGGTGTCCTTTTTTGAGGCAAAAGGATAGAACCAAAACGCCGCCGCCGCCATAAACAGCCTTCGCCTCCTATAAAAAATAGCAGAAATTCCCTGTGCAAATCCCACCTTGGAGATTGCGCCAAACAGATATCCTGTGCTATAGATTATTGGTTTAGGGGAGATTTTTATCCGGTGTCTTAAGGGCAGATTTTTCAAGGAAAACAATTCATGGAGCATGTAGCCATTTATCCGGGTTCCTTTGACCCGGTTACAAACGGTCATCTGGACATCATTGAGCGGGGCCTTGCCATTTTCGACAAGGTTATCGTCACCATTCTCATAAACCCCAACAAGCAGGCTCTTTTCACCCTTGAAGAGCGCCTGGAGATGCTCCACAAGTCCATGGAAAATTTCAAGAATGTGGAAGTTGACACATTTTCCGGTCTTCTTGTGGACTATGCACAGCAAAAAAAGGCCCATGCAATTTTGCGGGGCCTGCGGGCGGTTTCGGATTTTGAGTACGAATTTCAGATGGCGCTCATGAACCGGCGGCTCAGAAGGGAAATCCAGTCGGTATTCCTCATGACCGGGCTGCGCTGGATATTCACAAGCTCGTCCATAATAAAAGAGGCAGCCCGCTTTGGCGGCGACATAAGCGGCATGGTGCCCGACTGCGTTAAAACAAAACTTGAAGAAAAGTTCCTCTGCAAGCTGGGGTAACTTCAGGAGCAAGCAGCACATGGACTTGTGGCAACTCACCATTTTTGTAAATGTGGTGGAAAAGGGCAGCTTTTCAAAGGCAGCCCAGGCTGTGCACCTTTCACAGCCTACGGTGAGCAGCCACATAAAGGATCTTGAAGAGCATTTCGGATGCCAGCTTCTTGACCGGATGGGCCGCAAGGCGGTTCCCACCAGGGGCGGGGAAATTCTCTACCGCTTTGCCAAAAAGCTTCTGTCCCTGCGGGATGAGGCACAGACAGCCCTGGCAGCCTTCACCGGCAAGCCCAGCGGAAAGTTTGACATCGGGGCAAGCACCATTCCCGGAGGCTACCTGCTGCCTCTTGTCATAGGCCGTTTCCGTGAATCCTATCCGGCTGTGAGCATCATCCTTTCCGTGGGCGATTCAAAGGCCATGGTGCAAAAAACCCTTGAAGGCGAGGTGGAGGCGGCTGTTGTGGGCGCGCCTGCCAACGATAAGCGCCTTGTTGAGCAGAAAATCGCCGATGACACCATGCGGCTCATTGTCTGGGCGGAACACCCATTTGCAAAGATGGCCGCCGTACCATTTGAGAGCATGGCAAAAGAGCCCTTTGTGCTGCGGGAGGAAGGCTCCGGAACCCGCAAATCTTTGGAAACCAGCCTGGCCCGCGCGGGTTTTGGCGTGTCGGATCTGACTGTGGTGGCCCAAATGGGAAGCACCGAGGCCGTGCGCCAGGCTGTAAAGGCAAGGCTTGGCATTTCAATTCTTTCCACAAGGGCGGTGGCCCAGGAACTGGAAGCAAAAACCCTTGTTGCAGTTGAGGTGCCCGAACTCTCTCTGGACAGGGCCTTTTATCTTATCACAAGGAGACAGCGCACACTTTCGCCTTTGTGCGCAGCCTTCTGTAGCTTTGTTGTTGAAAATGCGCCCAAATTGTAACATGGATTCTGATTGCAGACCGGTTCAAAAAAACAGTCTGTAAAATTCAGTAAAGGCTTTGCCAGGCTCACGATGCCAGAATTTCTTACAGATAATGCCAAAAAGGTGCTGGAGCACAGGTACCTTAAAAAGGACGAGAACGGAAAGCCCCTGGAAAGCCCCCAGGAGCTTTTTGACCGGGTAATCAACACGGTTGCCGGAGCCGACAAACTGTTTGATACTGAAGCAGACCTTGATAAAACCCGGCAGGACTTTGCAAAAATCCTTCTCAACGGGCTTTTTCTGCCCAACTCCCCCACTCTGATGAATGCAGGCCGCCGCCTTGGCCAGCTTTCTGCCTGCTTTGTCCTTCCTGTGGAGGACTCCATTGAGAGCATATTTGATTCGTTAAAGCACACAGCCATGATTCACAAGAGCGGAGGAGGAACAGGCTTTTCCTTTTCCAGGCTGCGCCCCCAAAGCGATGTGGTTCTTTCCACGGCAGGGATTTCGTCTGGCCCCATTTCCTTTATGAAGGTGTTTGACATTGCAACAGAAACAGTCAAGCAGGGCGGCACCCGGCGCGGGGCCAACATGGGCCTTCTGCGGGTGGATCATCCAGACATAGAAGGCTTCATCAACTGCAAATCCGACACGGATACCCTCAACAATTTCAACATAAGCGTTGCCCTCACAGACAAGTTCATGGAGGCTGTAAAAAACGGAACCGACTACGCGCTTGTGAACCCCCGTAACGGTTCTGTTACAAGCCGCTTGCCCGCAACAAAAATTTTTGATCAGATTGTGCAGGCAGCCTGGGCCACAGGCGAGCCGGGAATCATCTTTCTTGACCGCATAAATGCCTGCAACCAGGTGAAACATCTTGGAGAAATAGAGGCCACAAACCCATGCGGCGAGCAGCCCCTTCTTCCTTATGAGTCCTGCAACCTTGGCTCCATAAACCTTGCGGCAATGGTAAAGGGCGGCAGGCTTGACACGACCCTGCTCAAAGAGACAGTGAATACAGCCGTGCATTTTCTGGACAATGTGATTGAAATAAACCGCTATCCCCTGCCCCAGATAGAGCAGATGACCAAGAAAACCCGCAAAATCGGCCTTGGGGTCATGGGTTTTGCGGATATGCTCATTGCTCTTGGCATTCCATACGACAGCCCCCAGGCTGTGAGCCAGGCCCAGCAGGTCATGAGCCTCATTGACAAAGAGTCCAAAAAGGCCTCGGCTGCCCTGGCCAAAAAGCGGGGCAATTTCCCTGCCTATGAAGGCTCGGCCTGGGACAGCAAAAAAACTCCCTTCATGCGCAATGCCACCACAACCACCATAGCACCCACAGGCAGCATATCCATAATAGCAGGGGCAAGTTCGGGCATTGAGCCTCTTTTTGCCGTGGCTTTCACCCGCAGGGTCCTTGACGGGCAGACCCTTGTGGAAATGCACCCGCAGTTTGAAAAAATGGCTGTTGAAATGGGCTTTTTCTCGCCGGAGCTTGCCCAAGATCTTATCAGTGCAGGCTCCCTGTCCAATATGGAAAACATTCCCAAAGAAGTTAAAAAAATCTTTCGGACAGCCCACGACATAAGCCCCCAGTGGCACATGAAAATTCAGGCGGCCTTTCAAAAGCACACGGACAATGCTGTTTCAAAGACTGTCAATTTCCCGGCCCACGCAACCCAGCAGCAGGTCAGGGAGGTTTTTCTTCTTGCCCACAAAAGCGGCTGCAAGGGGGTTACCATTTACCGGGATGGCAGCCGGGAGCAGCAGGTGCTGTGCAGCGGGCCTAAAGAGGACCCGAAAGGGAAAATATCGCCGCGTCCCAGGCCTATTGCCACAACGGGCTTAACAGAGCGAATCCGCACGGGCTGCGGTAATCTTTATGTGACAATAAACTCGGATGACGCAGGAATTGCTGAAGTCTTTGCCCAGATGGGCAAAACCGGAGGCTGCGCCTCATCCCAGACGGAAGCCACGGGCAGGCTCATAAGCCTGGCCCTGCGCTCCGGGGTCAAGCCGGAAGCCATTGTCAAGCAGCTTGTGGGCATCCGCTGCCCATCCCCTGCATGGCAGGATTCAAAACAGGTGTTATCCTGCCCGGATGCAATAGCCCAGGTTCTGCAGCGCCGGGCCAAAACACCGGAAACAGTGCAGACAGGTGCGGCAGGCGTCTGCCCTGATTGCAGCCAGATGCTTGCCCACGAAGGCGGATGCCTTGTGTGCCACGCCTGCGGATATACCCGGTGCAGCTAACCCGGATTAGCAGACAACAGCCTGATAACAGAGTTTTTTTAAACAGGCCGCCATATCATGGATTGAGCAAAGAATGAGCCGTTACGATGAAAACAGGATTTTCGGAATAGATCTGGGTACAACCTTTTCGTCCATTGCCTATGTGAACGAGTACGGCATACCCAAAATCGTTCCCAATGCAGAAGGCCACAACACAACCCCTTCTGTTATATACATTGACGGCTCCAATATACTGGTGGGAGTCAGCGCCCTGGAAGCGGAAAAACTCCACCCTGAAAACACGGTTCGCTATGTAAAGCGCTCCATAAACCAGCCTGGCTACCGCTTTGAAAACCAGGGAGATCGCTTCAGCGTTGAGGAGCTTTCCAGCTTCATACTGCGCAAACTGGCCCAGGATGCCCAGTCACGCCTGGGGGCAAAGGTGGAGAATGTTGTCATCACCTGCCCTGCCTACTTTGGAGTGAATGAGCGGGCAAGCGTGCGCATTGCCGGAGAAATCGCCGGGCTGAAAGTCCGCCAGATAGTAAACGAGCCCACCGCAGCAGCCATTGCCTACGGCGCGGGCCAGTTGAACGAGCCAAAGAAGATTCTGGTTTACGACCTGGGTGGCGGCACCTTTGATATAACAATGATAGACATCCGCCCCAAGTCCATAAAGGTAATCGGCACGGGCGGCGACCCCATGCTGGGAGGCAAGGACTTCAACGACCGCATGGTGGATTTTGTTGCCTACCATTTCTACAAACAGACCGGCCTTGACCCTTCCCGCTACAATCTTACAGCAGACCATAGCGCCTTTTCCCAGATACACGAGCAGGTGGAGGCAGCGAAAAAGACCCTGGGCAAGGCCCCAAGCGCAAAGATAAACTTTGGGGTGCGCGGCGAAAAATTTTCCGTTGAAATCACCCGCGAGGTCTTTGCCGCGCTTACCAAGGAGCTTGTTGACAAAACCCTGGATCTCACAAGCGGAATGTTAAAGGATGCCCGCAAAAAGGGTTATTCAAAGTTTGATGAAATAATCCTGGTGGGCGGCTCATCCTACCTGCCCCAGGTGGCAAAGGGCATCAACTCCCGGTTTGGCATAGCCCCCAAGCTCTATCTGCCCGAAGAGGCCATTGCAAGGGGGGCAGCAATTTTCGGGTGGAAGCTCTTTTTGAGGGATCGCCTTGTGGAAAGCATAGCCAGCAGGGTTTCCTTTGATCTGGACCTTGAGGAGCTTGCAGACAACCTTGAAAAGGTGGCGAGAAAGGCCCAGAACAGCCTGCCGGGTTTTGAGGAGCTGAACGAGGACTTGAAGCTGGAGCTTGACGCCCCCTGGGACCCATCTGAAAAAGCCGAGCGCGACAGAAAGGTGAAAAGGGTTCTGGAAGAGGAAGTCGAGGACATCAACATCAACATTTCCTCTGCCGACATTGACGAGGCCGTAAAGGAGGTTGCCCAGGAAACAGGGCTTCCCAGCGCGGCTGTCCGCAATTCCATGATGGAAATCCAGGATGTGGCAAGCAAAAGCATGGGCTTTGTGATGAAGTCCAAGGGCAACCAGGAGCTTGTTTTTGTGGTGGTTCCCAAAAACTCCCTAATTCCCGCACGGGGCGAAAAGACCTTTGCAACAGCAGCCCCAAATCAGAAGGGCATTCAGATACGCCTTGTGGAAAGCGAGGAAGACCAAGTCTGGATAGGGGTCGAGGACACCAAGGAAATAGGCAAGGCAATGGTTTTGCTCCCCCCGGATCTTCCTGCCAAAACCCCGCTTAAAATAACCTTTTCCATAAACAAGGAAGGCCGCCTGAGCATGACGGCCACAGAAATGCACAAGGGCCGGGTAACGGAATTTACAATTGTTACCACCACGGTTGTAAGCGGCGAAGAACTTGTTGCCGCCAAAAAAAGAAAAGGCCGGATCTCCGTGAAATAAGGCGGTATCCTGCACTTTCTGCCTTTGTTTTGTGCCTTTTTCCTCCAGTTACCATACCTCCGCTGCCTGAAAGTGGCATATCATCTGCTGGGTCAGTATGCTTGAGCGGATAGTCAGGCCCTTTTCCCCTGTATCAACCACCTTGAGCACCTCTTCAAACCGGCTGTAATCCGGGCAAAGCTTGCCCAAAAGGTTGGGCTGTTTACAAAGCCAGTCTGCATTGAAAATCACATCCTGGCTTTCCGGATAAATTGCCATGTAAAAAATCTTTGTCTCCACAAGATCCTGAAAAAAATGGGTGCCAAAGGAAAGATCCGGGATGAGGCTGCCGTCCTGGTAGCTTATTTCGCCAATGGCAGCGATGTTGTTTATTTCCGAAAATGTTACAGGCACGCCCATTGCCGGGGTGTGGGTGCCCCATCTGCCCGGTCCCAGCAGCAGAACCGGCATTTTTTCCCTGCCAGCAAGCATCTTGTTTAAAGTGCCCACAAGCCGTGCCACCGAGTATCTTTCTGCCGGGGCAAGCTCCGTGTATGCTTTTGGGTCCACAAAAATAATCCGGTCAATATTTATAGCCGCATTTCCGCCCATGAATGCGCCCTTTGTGCGGATAAGGATTTTTGCCGGCTCCAGATTATCCGGCATGGGCGCATCCGGGCTTTGACCAAGGGTCTGGAAGGGCCGGCACTGCAAAAGGTTTATCTGAATATCCTCATTTTCACCCATGTTTATGGTGAATTCTATGTCAACAGGCTTGCCGTAATGCTTTTCAAGGGTTTGAAGCATTTTGGACAAAAGCTTTGGCACAGGTGTCTGGGTAAGAAGGTTGTCAAAGGTGAGGGTCCATATCTGGCCAGAAGCCCTTCCCAAGGCCCTTAAATTGTCCTCTGCATCCAAATCCCGCACTCCGGCCAGATCCATCCTTGTGCTCAAGCTCTTTTCCACAAGCACGGAAAGGGGCATCGGCTGCAATGTGTTTTCCTCCAGGTTTAGAACATCCACAAATTTCTGGGAAAACCTTTTTATGTCCCCAGCCTTGGAAAGAGGCCTCACAAGAGGCTCATCAATTGCCACAATGCGCGGATAGTCGTTTTCCACCCTGTTTACCGCTCGTGTTCCAAGGCCCATCACAAGCCGCAGCATACCTGCCTGGGGGTCCATGCCCTCCTTCCACACAAAGGGATTGTGAGAAAGACCCACGCCTGCAAATTCCGGAAAAAAGTAATGCTTCCTGTAAGCGCCCGAAACCCGCTGCACCAGCAGGGCCATCTGCTCATCATTCTGGTCCAGGCCCCTTTGCAGGCGGTAGGCAAGGGCATCCTCGCCCATTGTGCTGGCAAAAACCTTCTTTACGGCATCCACAAAGTTTTCGTAGCGCTTTTCGGGTGTCCCCTGGTTAACGCAGAAAAAGCTTTCGTACTTTCCGGAAAAGGCGCTGCCAAAGGCGTCTTCCAAAAGGCTGCTGGAGCGCACTATTATGGGCGACTGGCCAAAATATTCCAGCATCCGCCAGAACTGCTCCTTTATTTCTTCAGGAAACTCTCCGCCAAGCATCTTGTTTTTAATCTCAAGAGCCTTTTCCAGGTACCCCTCCCTTGTCTTGTGGGCCATGAAGAGCTTCCACCAGCCGTTCTGAACAATGTAGGAGTAAAACACATCCGAGCCCACGAAAAAGGAATCGTGATGTTCCAGAACAGAGGAAAGATCAGCCCCCGGCTCGCTGGAGACTATTTTACGGGCCAGAAGCATTCCTACGGACTTTCCGCCGATAAAGCCCGTTCCGATAAGACGCTCCTTAATGCGGAGAAAATCCTCAAGGGAAAAATATTGGCGAACAAGGGAAATGATTTTTTTGTCCCTGCTCAACATAAGGCGGCTCAACTGCTCCACCATGTCCTGCTTTTCCTGGGCCGGCGTCTGTTTGGATGCAAGAAGCTCCCCGGCCTTCAAAAAAAGATGATCCCAGTAGTCCAGCCGCCTGTTCGCCCCGGCCTCCCTGTCGCGGGCCAGATGCGAAAAAAGCTGGCTGGCCTCTGCGGAGTTTATTACCGGAAGCAGCTTTTCCTTTTTCTTTATGTGGGGAAAAAACATGGTGGGCGAGTAGCGGTGCTGCACCTTTATTGGGTGTATGCAGATTTTGCCCTTGTAGTTGTACATATCCAGCAGAAGCTGGGTTGTCTCACGGATTCGGGCAATGGACTTGTATGAGTGCCGGTTTCTCAACACGCAGAAATAGGCAATGGTGTTAAGCTCAAAAAGGTATGGGCAGGTTATGGAGAAAAAGTCCCCTATCATCAGGTCTGTTGCCCAGGCATGGAGCAGGTCCGACAAGGAGTCGAACACATAAAATGTGTCCCTGCCCTCTTTTGTGATTATGCTGTGAACCTGGGTGGAAAAGGCTTCAAATCCGTCACCTGTTTTAAGGTCGTAAACCTTTATATTGGCCCTGTCCTCCAAAAGGGGCGTGTGGCGGCCAAAGCGCATGTAAACAAGCTTCTCGTTGTTGGCAAGGGCATTGTTTACAAAAAGGCTCACGCAGCGCTGATAATCATCAATGCGGTCCACCTGCCACACAACATTGTCGCCGCGGCGAAGGTCGTCAATGATCTGGTCAAGGCTTTCCCAGCCCGTGCTTACCCGTGATGAATAGGATGACATAAAAAGCCCCTTGACTGTAAGGTTTGCCGCAAATATGGCGGGCTGTTACCAGTATCGGACAGGCCCCAAAAGGAGCCTTGCCTGCTCAATATAAATTCCAATTTTTCGGCCCCTTGTGCAAGAAATTATTTGGCAGGGGCCCTAAAAAGTCTTGAAATGGATTTTTTTGCCTCACCCTGGCAGCACAAAGGCCGCACCGGGCCTTATTCTGCATCAATCCCGGCAGGCAAAGGCTTTACAAAAAGCCGTTCCTGTATTAGGATTTCCTTGCAATATACATGGATATTCTCGTAACTTTTGGCTTTTCAAATAGGAATAAATAATGAAAAAATTTCTTCTGCCCCTGCTCATATGCCCGGCCTGTCTGCCGGAAGAGCAGGAGCTTGATTGCGTGATTGAAAGCGAGCAGGAAGATGACATTCTGGATGGAACCCTTGCCTGCACCGGCTGCGGAGCAACATATCCCATCCGCCGAGGGCTTGCTTTTCTTGACCCGGCCCAGACTGTGGACGGCATCCCGCAGAACCGCTATGAATCCCCTGCTGTTGTCTCCAGCTACCTGTGGAGCCATTTCGGGGATTTGCTGGGCGATGAAAACGCATCGGATGCCTATTTGCGCTGGGCAGCCCTCATGCAGCCCTGCCAGGGGCCTTGCCTGGACATAGGCGGGGCTGTTGGCCGCTTTGCATTTGAAATGGCCGCCAAATGCGGCCCCACAATAGGCCTGGACAATTCCGTGTCCTTTATCCGCACGGCCAGGCAGCTCATGAAGAATCGCGGGCTTGTTTTTGATCTGGCCGTGGAGGGCAAAATCTCCCGCAGGGTAAGCCTTGCCCTGCCCTCAAACTGGCCCACGCAAAATCTGGAATTTGTTGTGGCAGATGCCCTGGCCCTGCCGTTTAAGTCCCATACCTTTTCCGCAGTTGCCTCCCTAAACCTTGTG
Organism: Desulfobacterales bacterium; assembly: GCA_020060085.1. Lineage (GTDB taxonomy): Bacteria > Desulfobacterota > Desulfobacteria > Desulfobacterales > Desulfatibacillaceae > JAGVAW01. Next base: position 3,720 of record JAGVAW010000200.1, on the reverse strand, counting down.
GACAAGGTTCCCCTGCCCAAAAAACAGTTGGAGGAAGGCAACCGGGTCGCAAAATTGAAGGATGCCCAGTTTCTTGTTTCCGATCCCTTTTCCTGGTCAGTTGATGTGGCAAGGGAAGAGGACTGGCTTGGCGGCTCAGAAAAAGGCCCCCTGGCAGGAAGGGGGCACGAAAATGTGGAAGCCCTTTTAAACGGCGGCAAAAACAGCCTGCAACCAGCCTGGAAAACCCGGGACAAAGGGCAGATATGGTGGAAGATCCGAACCCACGAAAACCATTATGAGCTTATAAGAAGCTGCTTTGTGAAAGCGGCCCGATAAGCATCGGGAATCCCTGGCTGCCTCCTCTGGCAGGCCTTGCGGCAGAAGGGGAACTTAAAAGAACCCCCTGCCCCTCCCCGCAAAAAGAGATTTTTAGCCCAAAACAGCGTCCTGGCAGACGCTTTTTAACAGGAAGAAAACCATGACCAAAAATACTGTCTGCCGTCTCTGCTCCTCTTGCTGCCCAGTGGAGGTTGAAGTTGAAAACAACAGGCTTGTGAGCGCAACAAGAAAATCCTTTTTGCCGGGGAATAAACAGCTTGTGTGCCCAAAGCTTGCCAGCGCACCGGAAATTGTTCACTCAAAAAAACGGCTCCTCACGCCTTTTATCCGCAAAGATGGCGCTCTTGTTGAAAGCTCCTGGGACAATGCCCTTAACTTTACCGCCAAGGCACTGTTGGATACCCGCGAAAAATACGGCGCATCATCCGTGGCCTGGCTGCGGGGAATGGCCGCAGACTGGGGCGCGCCCTGGGATTATGCTGCCCGGCTCATGCACGCATTTGGCAGCCCCAATGCCATAGGCAACGGCTCGGTGTGCCATGTTGCAAGGGAAATGGCCCACAACTTCACCTATGGGGCCATGACCCTGCCTCTTGCAAAGGACAGCCGCTGCATACTTGTGTGGGGCAAAAACGATTTCAACACCTGCCCGCCTGCTGCCGAGGCCATACTCCATGCCCGGCAAAACGGCGCTCACCTTATTGTTGTGGATCCAATCAAAACCCGCCTTGCACGCATGGCCGATATCTGGCTGCCCATCAAGCCCGGCCAAGACGGGCTTCTGGCCATGAGCATGATAAACCTCATCCTTGAAAACAACTGGTTTGACAGGGATTTTACGCAAAACTTCACCATTGGCCTTGACAGGCTTGCCAGGGCTGCAAAGGCCTTTGACATTGAAAGTACAGCCCAAAGCATGGGGCTGGATGCAGAAAAGGTGAGGCAGGCAACCCGCCTCTACGCCACAACAAAGCCTGCCTGCATTGTGGAGGGCAATGGCCTGGACATGCAGCTTGCCACCTTTCAGGCAACGCGGGCCGTGTGCATTCTGCGGGCCATAACCGGAAATCTGGACAAGGCTGGAGGCGATTTCATCCCCCAGCCTGTTCCGGCCAACAACATCCGCCTTGCAGAAAATATATACGAAAAAGAAAAACCCATTACCGCCGCTTATCCCCTTTTCAGCTTCTTTCACCCCAACTGGGGCCTGCACGCACAGTCCTGCCTGATTGACGCCATACTTGACGAAAAACCATACCCCATAAAGGCCCTTGTGGTGCAGGCAGGCAACCCTCTGGTTACTATGGCCGATTCAAACCGGATGGAAAAGGCCCTTGCAAAGCTTGATTTTCTGGCCGTGATAGACCCCTTTCTCACCCGCACCGCCCAGATGGCTGCCGTTGTTCTGCCTGCCTGCCTGTGCTTTGAAAAAACCCAGCTCAACCGGGCATCCATGCGAAACAACCTTGTTCTGCTCCAGGATGAAGTCATCAGTCCTGTTGGCCAAAGCCGCCCGGACTGGCAGATTGTTTTTGACCTTGCCAAAAAGCTTGGGCTGGCGGAATTCTTCCCCTGGAAAAGCGTTGAAGAGGCCATTGGCGTTCAGCTTGCCCCTTCCGGCATAACAGTGGAGGCGCTCCGCAAAAACCAGCAGGGCATTGCCGCACAAAAAGTGCGCTTTGAAAAACATTGCCAGGATGGTTTTGCCACCCCCAGCGGCAAGGTGGAGCTTTTTTCCCAAAGGCTTGCTGATGGCGGCCAGCCGGGCATCCCATTTGAAAATGGCTTTGGCAGCCAATCGGTGAGCTTTGAAGATGAGCTTGGCAGGGAAGGTCTTCTGGGCATGAGCGGGGATCGCACAAACTACTTCACCCACAGCCAGTTCCACAATGTTGATGCCCTTGCAAAAAGATGCCCAAAGGCCCAGGCAAACCTGCACAAGGAAGACGCAGCAGAGCGGGGCATAAAGGACGGGGATTTGTTGAAAATAAGCACCCCGCGCGGAGAGCTTACAATGATTGCCCAAATCTCCGATGCTGTGCAAAAGGGCTGTATTCAGCTTGGCTGGGGCTTTGGAGATGCTGACCCCAAAGCAGGCGTCAACCTTCTTACAGATGACGACCTGCGGGACCCGGTTACCTGCACACCTTCTGCCAGGAGCTTTTACTGCAAGGTGGAAAGGGTTGAGGAAAGATAGTTAAAAGGCGTCAATTCTTGCCCGCAGCAGCATCCTCTTTTGGGCGGATAAGGGCCTGCGTCTGCCTGCGAATTATCAGGCCCTCGAACCTGCCCTTGGTTTCGGCCATCTTTGCCAATGTCCGAATGTTGTAAACAAAAATCCTGCCTGTTCCGTCTTATGACTATAAAGGGTTTTTGCGGAAAGTTAGGGTCAGGAAGGTCTGACTGTGTTATTCTTATAACCGCTGCCAGAAGGCGGGCAGAGTGTTGACCAGGGGCTTTTTGGCCCTTTGACCGCTGGCAGGCATTGAAAAAATCGACCCCAACAGAATTTTAACGGGCAAGAGTGAAAAAATCCCTTCTCATTCTACTTGTTGTTTCTCTCCTTGTGCTGACGGGCTGCCGGCCATTCACGCCGGAGCCTTTTTCTTACGAGAGCCTTGCCCTGCCGGAAGAATACGCCCCCGGCTCAAGGGATGAAATGCCATCAGCAGAATGGTGGCTGGATTTCAATGACAAGGGGCTGGCGCTTTTAATGGAAAGGGCGCTGAAGGACAACTTTGCCCTTGCCAGAACGGGGGCGCGCCTTGCCCAGGCAAGGGCTTCGGCAGTTGCAGCCGGGGCCGCGCTTTCTCCGCAAATACAGGCCGGGGCAGGAATCGGCCTTTCCCGCAGGCTTTCAGATGACAGCCCTTCAACAGAGAGATATTCGCTCAACTTTCTGGCCTCTTATGAAATTGACCTCTGGGGGCGGCTTGGCTCGCTCAAAGAGGCAGCCCTCCTTGAAGCACTACAGGCACAGGAAACCGTGCAGGCCGCAACTGTTACCGTAAGCGCCCAGGTTGTTGAAAACTGGATTTCTCTCATCTACCAGAAAGCCCACCTTGCCCTTTTGGAAAAGCAGCTTGCAACAAACCGGGCAACCCTGGATCTGTTGGAGTTCCGCTTTGCCAACGCCCTGGCAAGCGCGCTGGATGTGCTCCAGCAGCGTCAGGCTGTGGAGCAGGTTCTGGCCCAAATTCCCCTGGCCAGGGCACAGGAAAATCGCCTTGCCAACTCAATGGCCTTTCTTTTGGGCCAGGTGCCAACAGATTTTGACATGGAAATTCCCGGCTCCCTGCCAAGCCCCTTTCCGCTGCCGGAAAATGGAATCCCCCTTAATTTGATTGCCGCCAGGCCCGATGTTAAAGCAGCTCAGTTAAGCCTGGAAAGCGCCCAATG
>JAGVAW010000212.1 GCA_020060085.1 Desulfobacterales bacterium | reverse complement strand
TAGCCTGAAAATATTTTCAAGTTTTTTTGAAAGGATGATGGGAAACTTTTTTCAAAAAGCTTTCCCAACAAAAAAAGTTAAAGCGATTGAGGCCTTATAATCGCAATTGAGTATCAATTATTGTGGTTTGGGGACCACCTTTTATTCTATAATTGCAGGCAAACAGTCTATACGCTTAAAACTTGCCGTTCAAACAAGGGGCCGCCTTTCAGCAGGCGGCTCTCCACAAAATTCCGGGGGCAAAGAATGGAAAAGAAGCTTCTTTATGAAAAGGATGGAATCCGTGCCTATGAAACATCTTTTCCGGGTACGGATGTGAAGGAATTTGCTGCAACAGGCTTTGTGGAAGGGCCAATGGAGGTGATGGGCGAAGTCATAATGGATATCCCCCGCTACACGGAATGGATGGCCGATGTTTCCGAATCGCGGGTTATAAAGGACATTGACCGGCTCACAAAGATTGTCTATGGCCGCATAAAGCTGCCCTGGCCCATTGCAGACCGCGACTTTGTGGTTGCCAACAAAACGCTGCTGGAAGTGGAGTTTGCCCGCTGCATCATTTCCTTTTCCGTGACAGATGAAATTGCCGTGAAGCCCCCCAAAAAGGTTGTCCGCATGGAGCAGCTTGACGGCTGTTTCAAGCTCGAATACATGGGCGCAGACAGAAGCCTTGTAACCTACACACAGAAGGCCCACCCCGGCGGCAGCACGCCCCCAAAAATGGCAAATGTCACAACCCAGCATTATCCCTGCAAAAATATCCAGGGCCTGCGGCGCATGGCCCGCCTGCCGGTTTTTGCAGAGAGGGCCGCAAATTCACCGGAAAAGAAAATCATACAAGACACCCTGGCAGACCGGGACAAGGTTCGCCTTGTCATGAAAAACAGGCTCAACGAATTTTTGCACAATCAGGAAATTGCAGATTCTGTGGTGGAAAACATGAAAGGCCTTGACGAGCTGCTCGCAAAGGGCCTCACCTACAACCGCCTGAAGGAGTTCATATCAAAAGCCATAAGCCAACTCTTTGAAATGGGCTTTGCCCCAAAGGTGTTAAGCGATTCCTCATTGCTTAAACTTCTGGAGAAAAAGCCCGAAATTGTTGACCGTATGCTACAAGACGATGAGCTTGCCTTCTCCATGCTGGAGCACGCAAAGCCCTTCCAGGACATCATAAAGGGCTGGACAACAAAAAATGCCTGAAAAAGCAGGTGGTTGAAGAAAATAGAAGAATTATTGCGGGGGGAAAACTTTTTTGGGAAAAAGTTTTCCCCCCGCACCCCCTTTTCAAAAAATTTAAAGTTATTTTTTCAGATAGTTATGCGCCGTCAAGGAGCCTTATGCAAAGACTGAAGCGGCAAAGACTGTCATAACAATATATCGAATTTATTTGTTTATTTTTTAAGGATGTGGTCGGGGAATTTTTTGAAAAAAATCCCCTCCCCCGTACCCCCTCCCCTTAAAACTTTAGATAATTATAATGATGCGTTATTGTTTTAATCCTGGGATAAAGCCTTTCTTGAGAAAACAGGGCGTTTAATAAGGCCCAAAAAAGGAAAACCTTGATAACCTCTGCCCCATACAAACCCGGTGATGAAAAAGGCATTCTTGCCCTTCGCCGGGCAGTTTTCGGCAACATTGACCCTGTTCGCCTGCTGCCCCAAACCTGGAAATGGCAGTTTGAAAACAACCCGGCAGGAAAAGGCTTTATCCGGCTGGCATGGGACAAGGGCAGGGTCATCGGCCAGTATGCTGCTATTCCCGTGCGGCTTCTTGTTGACAGCAAGCCCCTTCTTGCCGCTTTTTCCTGCGATACCATGATTGACCCGGCCTATCAGGGAAAAGGCCTTTTTGTGCAGCTTGCAAATGAGCTTTATGATGATTTGGCTCAAGCAGGCATAGACCTTGTATGGGGCTTTCCCAATTCCAGTTCCATGCCCGGCTTCACACGCAGGCTTGGCTGGAAAAAAATCTGCCCCCTGCCCTTTTTCGGCGGTTTTTCAAGCTATTTTGCTCCAGCAGGCCTCTCTGCCAAAAAAATCTTCAGGAACAACCCCGCGGCCTTTGGCCCAACAGGCCGCTTCGGGTCGGAGCATGATGCCCTGTGGCAGGAAAACGCCCCAAAAAAAGGCATTGTGCAGGTAAAGGACAGCGCCTGGTGCAACTGGCGCTATATTGACAGGCACGAATTTGGCTATGAGGCCTTTGAAATACCCGGCAGGTCGGGCCTGCCGGAAGCTTTTTTCGTGATGCGACTCCAGTTCTTCTGCAAAATCCCCATCTGTGTTCTGGTGGATTTTTTCCCTTTTTCTGCTGCCAGCAAAAAAAACGGCAGGCTTGTTGCTCTGGCTGCCGCAAAAATAATGAAATCACCGGCCATTGCAGCCGCATTTTCGCCCGCCCTTTGGCCTGTTGCCCGCAAACTTGGTTTTATAAAAACACCAGGGCTTTTCTCCCCAAAAAAAATCCAGCTTGCCGCCCGCTTTTCACCGGCCCTCTCCAATCCGTTGGCCAATCCATCTGCCTGGTTTTGCGCCTTTTCCGACACAGACCTTGTATAGGCCAAAAACCGCCTGTAAATGGAAAAGGTTTTCTTGACAAAATACGGCGGAGCCGTTACCAATGCCTTCTTGTAATGTGCAATACTCCTATCCTTTGCCAAAGCCAGCAGGGGGCTTGTAAGGAGCAGGGGTAAATACAGCCAAGGAGGCTTTCATCGATGAACCTGGCCGTTCTTGTTTATGTGGCCCTGGCTATCTTTATACTGGGGCTTGTCATCAAAAAGCTGTCCCTGTTTTTTAGGGACATGGGCATCTATGCTTCCGGCGAGCCAAAGGCAAGGCGTATAATTGCCGGTATAACCGGCTCATGGGGCGTGCTGTTTTCAACAAAGATTTTCCGCGCGCTGTGGGTTTTTATTGCAGATGTCCTTTTGCAGTTGCGCATCTTAAAGCAGAGCTTCACCCGGTGGGCAATGCATATGCTCATTTTTTACGGGTTTATGTATCTGCTTGTATTCCATGCGCTGGCCATCTTTTTTGCAAATCCCGATGAAGCCTACTTGAACCCCTGGCTATTTCTGCGGAATGTGGCCGGGGTGATGGTGCTTGTCGGGCTTTGCATAGCCTTTGCGCGGCGCTTTATAATAAAGGTGCCCCGCTTGAAGACCAACGGGCAGGATTATTATGCCTTAGGCCTTGTGGCACTCATCATTGTTTCAGGGCTTGTGCTGGAAGGCTCCAAGATGACCTCCCAGCGCGTTTTTGTGGACATGGTGGAAAACTGGGCCGGGTTGAGCGTTGAATATGACGAGATTGAAGTGCAGGGCCTTGAAGCATACTGGTCGAAATACTACGGCCTGAAACTGCCCGATGTTAAGGCACCCTTTGACGAGGAAATGCTCACCGAGGGCCGCCATGCCAACGAAACCTACTGCGCCTCCTGCCATGTTTCAAACAAATGGGCGCCAGCAGGCTATGTCACAGCCAAAATCCTCTCGCCCATAGCCGGGCCTCTGGACAGGGCAAACGCGCCCCACATCCTTTACTGGATTCATGTTCTGACCTGCCTTTTGGGTCTTGCATATCTGCCCTTTTCCAAGATGCTGCACATATTTTCAACACCTGCATCGCTTGTTGC
>JAGVAW010000279.1 GCA_020060085.1 Desulfobacterales bacterium | reverse complement strand
TAGGCACTACGAGAAGGTGTTTTTAAATAAAAAGTATTAGTTGCAAGCAATATGAGATATTGGCAGCCTTAAGATTAAAGGGGTTTAGGCCCTGATTGCACAATGGAAGTCAAATGCCGGTATGATGAAAATATTTAGGTAGATAAACAGAAAAAAGCAACGGATGGTAAAAAATCGGGATGGGCAGGCTGTCAATGAGCAAAGCGGATTTTAGGCCAAACTTTTTACGGCAATCAGGAGAGAGTGCTTTATTTCCGGAAAGGCTAAAAAATGTTGCCCCTGCAACATTTGTGTTGCAGGGGCACGGTAGATTTAAAGGCTTTTTGCCTGCAAAAAGCGCCACAGGCTGCCTTTGGGGATAAAGCTAAAAGGCAGGCAAATATGCTCCGGCTAAAAGCCGAAAAATGCCGCTACATAGCGCAGGGCCGTAAACACAATGATTCCTGCAAGCATCCATTTTATGGCGTTTGCAGGCACGAATTTCTGGAATCGCGCGCCTAAATACATTCCCGCCATGCCGCCAATGCCAAAAAGAATGCCCAGCAGCCAGTCGGGAGCGATGCTCATTTCTGGATAAATTAAGGCAAGGGCCTGGTAGAAGATAACGCCGGCCACGGAGGTTACAAAGGTTCCCATAAGGGCCGCCCCTGCAACGGTGTAAACCGGCAGCTTGAAATAGGCCACAAAAAAGGGTGCTATTATTGCCCCGCCGCCAATGCCGTATATTCCGCCCACAACGCCTACAACAGCGCTCAAGGCAAAAATTCCCCAGAAGGACACATCAAACTGCTCGCCGTAAAAGGTGTAGCCAAGCCTTTTTAAGTTGAAGTGGGTCACTGCAACGGCGGGAAGTGGCTCGCAGTTTTTTGCGCCCAACTGCCGCACTTTGGCGGCGTGCTCGCGCACAAGGGCCTGAAAACGCTTTTCGCTTTGGGATTTGTCGCCCGTGTTTTTGCCGGTTAGGTCTTTGACCATGCGCACGCCGATATAAAGCAGAACACAGGCTGCAAAGAGTTTGAAATTGGCGGGGTGGGGCATGTATTTCACCCGCAGGAATGCACCGATGAAAACTCCCGGCAAGGTTCCTGCAATGACAACCCAGGTGAGCGGCCAGACCATGCGGCCCTCGCGGAAATAGCGGTAAACGCCGCTGGGAATGGCCACAATGTTGTAAAGCTGGTTTGTGGCGCTTACAGAAGGGCTTGTGTAGCCTAAAAAGGACATCTGGAAAGGCAGAATCAAAAAGGCTCCGGAAACTCCGCCCATTGAAGTGAAGAAAGAAATTACAAAGGCCACCAGAGGAGGAACCCAGATGGCAACCTCAATTCCGGCTGTTTCAAAGTACATTTAGGCACCTCATCATGATTTTGATGGATTTCAAGATCGCTTTTACGGATTGACCAAAAACGATTACCTCCAAAATTTCCTCAATGGCTTTGTCATTATTTTTTTAAATTCAATATTTCCCTTGCCTGGGCCGGTGTTGCAGGTTCTCTGCCCGCCTGGCGGACTATTTGTGCAAGGGCTTCCACAAGCGGGCCGTTTTCCGTGGTCTTGCTGCCATCTGGCAGGTAAAAGGTATCTTCAAGGCCAGTGCGGACATTTCCTCCCAGTTCTGCGGCTGCCCGGTGAATTTCCCAGTTCTTTTCACGGCCAGGGCCGGTTACAATCACCTGCCAGTGGGAATTTTTGGGGGATTCATCCACCAGTATGGGCAGAATATCCGCTCTTGCGGGCATTCCCGAATCCACGCCCATCACAAAGGAAAGGTGGGCGTCTCCGGAAAACATATTGTTTTCCTGGTACATGGAGACACTTCGGACAATGCCCGTGTCAAAGCACTCGAATTCAGGGGTTATCCGGTTGGCATTCATCACATCCAAAAAGGCCTTTACCTTTTCCACCGGGTTGTCAAAAAGGGTGGGGGGCCACGCCCACTGGCCGTCTGCCCGGATTTTGAGATAGTTGAGCGATCCCGCGTTGCAGGCTGCCATTTCCGGTTTGTGGGCTGCAAGGCAGGCTGCAGGCCCGGAAATATCCGGGCCGACAATTCCTGTGCTCATGCAGATGATAATATCCGGCACAGCCTGCTTTATGGCATCAAGAATGTCGCCTACAACCTTCACATCCCATGAGGGAAAGGCCCCCATGCCCGGCTCCTGCATCCTGAAATGAGCATGGACGCAGCTTGCGCCTGCATCGTAGGCCTGCTTTGTGGCTATAGCCATCTGCTCTGGGGTAACGGGAACATTGAAGCGGGCCGGATCCGTAAGAACGCCGGTAACGGCAACGGTTATAACGGCTTTATCGGCAAGGCTCATAAGTACCTCCCTAAAAAAGGTTGCTTAACAAAAGCCAAGTATTTTCTAACAGTCTTTAAAATGCCTTGCAACCATCAAAAGCCCTGCGGTTCTGGCCGCGCGGCTTCGACCCGGAGCAGGTGCAAAAAATGCCTGCCAGTCTTTTCTAAATGCAGCGGTTGATATATATTGATACCCATGCGCGGCTGATTGGGCAAGGTTGTGGGCTTCGGCCTGTTTTTTTTGCAGCTTGCCAGTATTGACAGCCAGGGCAGCTTTTTCTATTAGCCTTTTCGGCACTGGGGATTATTATAGTTGTTTATGGGGTTTTAAAGGTTGTTGCCACACAAGCATTGTTTGCGCCTTTGTGCCTGGCGGCCAAAAAAAACAGGGAGGGGATTTGATGCTGCATAGCTATATTGCGGGAGTTGGCAGTTTTGTGCCGCCAAACCGGGTAACAAACGATGATTTGAGCAGGCTGATGACCACCAGCCATGATTGGATTGTGACCCGGTCGGGCATTGAGGAGCGGCGCTTTGCCGATGAGGGCGTTTACTGCTCGGACCTGGCCCTGGAGGCGTCAAAAAAAGCCATTGCCGATGCCGGAATATCTCCTTCTGATGTGGATTTCATCATTTTTGCAACCCTGTCGCCGGATTATCATTTTCCGGGCACGGCCTGCTATCTTCAACCCAAGCTGGGTTTGAATATGGTACCCTGCATGGATGTACGCAACCAGTGCACGGGCTTTTTGTATTCCCTTGCCGTGGCAGATGCCTTTGTAAAGGCCGGGATGTACAAAAATATCCTGGTGGTGGGTGCCGAGGTGCATTCATCGGCCCTGGATTTTACAGATGAAGGCCGTGATGTGGCTGTGCTGTTCGGGGACGGAGCGGGGGCTGTAATCGTGCAGCCTTCTCCGGGCGAGGAAAGCGGAATACTTTATTCCGAGCTTCATGCAGATGGCAGCCATGCCAAGGCGCTCCACATGGACATCTGGGATATTTCCAGAAAGCCCTTTCTCACTCCGGAAAGCTGTGCCACCCGCGAGCGCTGGCCCACCATGAAGGGCAAGGTTGTATTCAAGCACGCAATTACCCGGCTTGTGGAGGTGGTTAACAGCACTTTGGCTGCAACCGGAGTTGGGGCGGATGACATAAAGTTTGTGATTCCCCATCAGGCAAATATGCGCATAAACCAGTTTGTTGCCCAGATGCTTGAAATGCCCCAGGAAAAATTTCTTCACAATATGCAGGTCTATGGCAATACGACAGCGGCCAGCATCCCCCTTCTGCTGGATGAAACATACAGGGCAGGCAAAATTGAGCGGGGGGATCTGCTCATGCTGCTTGGCTTTGGATCGGGTTTCACCTGGGGGGCCACGCTTTTGCGCTGGTAACAAGCAAGGCAAAAGCTTTTTTAGGGGCGGGCGCTTATGCTTATGGGGCCGTACCAGGCTTTGGCCCTTGCGCCAGTATTGTCTGCATCGGTCATAAGGGCAACAGCTCCGGCCTTTGGCGGGTCCTGGCCGAATGCCCTGCGAAAATCAGCAACAATGTCCGCGCGTTGCTCTTTCCATTGACCGGCATTTTCTTTGCCGCTCTCTACAACTATCATCATTGTGCTTTTTACATGGGGGTTGGGAATAAATGCCCCCACAGGCGCTTTGTTGGCCCAGATGTAGCACAGGGCGCGGGTTCTCCAGAAAAATACGGAAGGAAAGACCACATAGATTCTGGCAGGGCAGTCATCGCTTTCTTTGTGGCGCACATCGCCGCCCTCTATCACTCCTTCCACCTTCCATGACCACCTTAAAACAGGGTAGTCATCAGGCTCAAATTCAATCTTGTAAAAAAGGCCGGATGCAGCCGCCTCGCTTTTTGCTTCAAGGCAGGGCCGTCCATCGTCTTCCACTACCGCATAGCGGGTGTGGCCCACAAAGGATTTCTCCTGCCAGTTGGCATCCAGTCCGGCGGCAAAGTCATCAATGACAATCTGCCGGGACTGCGCGCCTGTTGGAGAAATCGCAGCAATGGCTGCCGGAAGGCATAAAAGCAGGGCGATGTAATAGCAGGCTCTTTTTTTCATGGGGATATTTTTGCATGATAAGGCAAAGACTTGCAATGCCACGCAGCAGGTTTTTTATGGCGGGCCGGGCAAGCTGTGTTGAAGGGGCAGGCAAAGAAAAAAAGGCGGACACCAGCCTTTATAACTGATACCCGCCATATACCTGCAAGCATAATTTTAGTTCTGCTTAAAGGGCTGTTATGCGCCCGGCACTGTCAATGGAGTAGGTTCTTTCCCCCCGGTCATGCTTTGTCTGCATTTCAAGGGTGTCATGAAAACCATTTATTACTGTCAGGGTAACTTCCGGAGTGGGCACATAGCCGTGGGCCGGAAGATCTCCTGTCGTAAGGGCATCGTTTGGAAAGTCATTGTAAAAGGATTGGGCTGCTGTGTAGGCGTTTTTTGCAGTTGTTGCAGCAGCGGAATCGTAGGCGCGCTTCCTGTATGCAATAAAATTTGGCACCGCAATGGCCGCAAGAATGCCTATTATGGCGATGACTATCATCAGTTCGATGAGGGTGAAGCCTCTATCCCTGCGATTTATATAGGTAATCATGATGTAATTCCCTGCCGGGTTGCCATCAGTCAACAAGCCCAATTTTCCGGTAAAAAATAAGCCCTCATATCCCATAATCAGCTATTTGCAACTTTTAAGCCAGGAAATTTATTTTATTTTATGCCTAAAAAGTTATTTAAAACCAATATGATATAAGCGTAGTTGGTTTTTTCCCAAAAAAAATAAAAAATATACGGCCATTTTCAACCTGGTATGCGGTAAAAATCACCGCATGGCGAAAATGCCGGAAAATTGAATGGTTGGAACCGTGTACTCCCCTTGCCAAGAGGCGCAGGAAAGGGCAGGCCCCGTGGGTTGTATTATGGGTTCACAATAAATTGCAGATGGCTTGTACTGGGGCAGGCAGAATCAGCGGGCTGTTTTGTGCTGATAAACCGCTCCGGCAGACAAAACTTTGACCTTTGTTTCCGGAGCAAACACCGCGCAGGCAGCGGCAAACTTCTGCGCGTTTAAGGATGCCGCCCCCTCGCCTATGGGTATGGCCACCTGGGGGTTTAACACGCCGCAGATTCCGGCAGCCTCCTCTGGAGCCATACCGCATTTTGAGGACAGCAAACCCCCGGCATTGGCGGCAACAGGAAGAAAAGCGACATCCGGCCTGTCTGTGTGCTGGAGCATTCCGGCGATGCGCGGGTCAAAAAGAGAGTTTCCGCCCCAATAAACCGTGAAACCAGCGCATTGCAAGACAGCGGTCACCTGCTCGCCCTGGGGCAGCCCCGGCCCTGGGAGCAGCACAAGGGGGCCTGCCTTGTGTTGCTCCCAGGGTTTTTCCATTGCTTCAAACAATCCAAATCCGCTTTTATTGGCAGCCTTCATCTGGCTTAAAGGCCCGGCAACCAAAATGGATTTGTCAGGATAGGCGGCAAGGCTTTTCCAGTCTGCCCGGTCAGGCCCGTTGCCTGAAACAAGAACAAGGGAAAGTTTTGGCAGGTCAGCAGGTCCCAAGGAAGATGGCGGGCCAAGCCGAGTAGGTTTTTTTGCAAACCAAGGGTCTGCCAGCACAAATGTTCCCGCAAAATCCATCAGCACCATGGCATGGGCAAGGCGGCTTATGGTAAGCATCTTCAATTAAAGGCCCCTTTATTTTTGCATGAAGCCGTGCAAAGCTTGTTGACGCAGTAAAAATTACCCTGCTAAAAAATTCTTAACGGCAAAAAACATGGCCGTCAAGGCTGGAGAATACCGTGAAAAAAAAGAATAAGGGCAAAAAAGCTGCAATGGAAAAGGCCAAACTGTTTCACCCCTGGACATTGGCAGCAGTATTGGGGCTTTTGCTTGGGGTCGCGCTTTTCGGGCTGGGGGGCTATAATGCGCTGTTCAATGCAAGATACGGCGGGCTTTACATCTGCTTTTTGGGCTTTGTGGTGATTGTGCTGGTTTTGTTGTTTCAGCGAAAATAGCCGGGATCGGGATTGGCCTTTAAAACCCTTGGCTTTGTGCAAATTTTTTGCGATTGCTTTTGGTTTCGGGCTTGCAATGCTGCTGTTTTGTTACACTGCAACTGTGTAAGGCATATTGCCTTGCTGCTGTTGTTTGCAATGTTCTTGCGGGCTGTATGAGCGCGGCAAGGAAAATTTTGGCAGAAAACCAGGGCTGATCAAATATCATCTATCACATAGCAGTCTGTGGCTGCCGGGCCTTTTTCATTCTGCACGATGCCAAACTCCACCCTCTGGCCTTCCACAAGGGTTCTAAATCCTGCGCCCTGTATGACCGAGTAGTGAACAAACACATCCGAGCCGCTCTCCCTTTCAATGAAGCCAAAGCCCTTTTTGTCGTTAAACCACTTTACTGTGCCTTGCTGCCGTTCAACCATGACTCACACTCCTT
>JAGVAW010000328.1 GCA_020060085.1 Desulfobacterales bacterium | reverse complement strand
CGGGGCATATATTCGGATCGCAAGGATCAGATCCTCGACTACACTTCCTATGCAGACATTTATCTGACCGGCCACAACCCCTCTGCCTTTGTGGACAGGAGCAGCGGCAAAAACCAGTTTCTGATGGATTTTCAGAACTCATTCACCCCCATTCCCTTTGCAAGCCCGCCCACCTGTGGCAGCAGAACCAACTGGGATTACGGCACCACAAGGTCCATCCTTGCCGAGAACAACTCCTGCGGTGAATACTTTGTTGACTACCAGATTCCCTTTGGAATGCTTGCCTACGGCGGCGTGTCCCTTTCGGGCAACCAGCCCATGAGCCTTTCCTTCACCACGGGCAACAGCCTGAATGACCCCTACCAGAAAGACTTTGTGTGGGACGGGGCCTTTACCATGACCACCACCAAGTGCTTTCCGGGAAGCGACTACATAATTCCGGCCCAGGGAACAACTATTCAGCAGCCTATCATAAGCGGGGTCACGGCGAGCGACTGCTCGCCTGTGAATCTGTCGGCCATTGTGCAGGATCAAATCGGTCTTTCAGGTGGTTCCTGCGAGAAGAGCGTGGTGAGCGTTGACTTCTACTATTACTACGATGCCAACAGCAACGGCCTTCCTGACGACAACAGCACATGGACCTTCATGGCAAGCGCCGCCGTGTCCACAGCGCCGGAATGGACAGCCACCTGGGATGGGACCACAGCCCTTAACGGAGATTACCTGATAGGCGTGAAGGCAACGGATTCTTCTGGCAACATAACCTGGAGCATGCTCACCGCAGAGCAGGTGAACTCGCTGATGGGAGAAACGCCGCCCAATTACGCCAACCCGGACCCCATTCCCGGCGTGATATACACAACCGTGACCATTGACTGCGGGGTTGACACCTACCTTTCGGGCTTTGTGTATAACGATGCAAACCGCGATATGGTTAAAAACGACAACGAAAACGGCACGGGCGAAACGCTGTATGTCAAGGCCTGCCAGGCAGGCAGCGTTATTGCCGTTGCCAGTGTAAATTCTGCCAATGGCTTTTGGGAAATGCCCGGCCTTTTAAACGGAACTTACACCTTCATAACGGCAACTGATAACACCTTAAACTGCACCCCAGCCGACCCGGCTGGCTGGATATCCACAACCCCCAACAGCATTGCCATAGATTTTAACACCAACCGCCTGGAGAATGTGAACTTCGGCAAGTACCGGGGCGCAAGGGTGAGCGGCAAGGTGTTCGAGGACAAAGGTGACGGCTCGGCAACAAGCGCAAATGCCAACAATGCAATTTACAATTTGGCAGATGAATACGGAATCGCAAATGTCATTGTACGGGCCTGCACGGATGCGGCCTGCTCAACAGTCATTGACAGCACGCTTACAAACGGCAAGGGGGATTACACACTCTGGATTGATCATGCCTACAACGGCAGCAGCATCCACATTGTAAAAACAGAGCTTTCCGGCTGGCTTGCCACAGGCAACTCCATAGGCAATGTGGTAAACGCCGATTCTTCAGCCACCAGCCAGGAGCGCAGCACCATCTCCTTTGCCGTGGCTTCGGGCACCCTTTACGATGACCACAACTTCGGCGGGGTAAGGACCATAACCATAGCCCCGCCCCAGTCCTACCTTGTGGGCCAGGGGGCAAGCCTCACCATACCCCACACCATAAACCTTTTCACCCCTGGGGTGCTTGCCCTTTCTTTGGCCAGCCAGGAAATGTGGGGCTATGTGGTTTATGAGGACCTTGACTGCGACTTAAACCCGGACGGAGGCCCCCTTGCGCCATCCGGCGGATATTACACCTTAAACAGCGGCAATGCACTTGGGGCGGGGACAGCCTGCATAATCCTGCGGGTCATGGTGCCTGCTTCCGTTCCTCCAGGCAAGGTGGAGAACCTTGCCGTAATGGCTGTGGAGGACTGGCTCAACACGGCTGGCAACAATGGCGATACGGGCAACATCTACGATGACTCGGCAATGGTAAGCGATGTCATCACAGTAGGCCCCGGCGGTACGGGCCAAATCCGCCTGTTAAAATATGTCCGCAATGTAACCCTGGCCGAGGCCTTTTCCTTTGGCAACCAGGCAAGCCCCTGCGATTATCTTGAATACAAAATAGACTTCAAGAACATTGGCGCAACAAAGCAAAATGACCTTGTTATTTCAGACAATATTCCCAACGCTACAGCCTTTGCCCCCAACCGCTATTCGGGAAACACAAGGGATGTCTCCGTGTCCGTGGAAACCGCCACCTATTTCGGGGATGTTGACGATGAGCCGGATATTGACGGCATTGTCATTTTTGACAACGCCCTGTCCGTGAACCTGGACACAGTAAGCGGTGGCCTTTACAAGTTGCTTCTGCCGGGCCAGTCCGGCTACATACTTTATCAGGTAAGGCTTTTGGGCAACTGCCCATGATCTGGCGGCCTTTGCCCGGCCCTTAAAGAGGGCGCACAGTGTGGCAACAAATTTGTGCAGCAGCCAGGTTAAGTTGGCTGCGCTTTGACATAAAGGCGTTTAAGACGCATAGTTGAGGGTGCAGCAGGGTTTTGCCAGGCAGGTTTTGGGTACTGTTTAAGCAAAACGCTGTGCGCCGTGCAGTTCATTTTTTTCTTAAGAAAGGTCCTGGCCCCATGAAAACTTCAGTAAAAAGAGTAAACCCGGCAGTCAGCTTTTTTGCAGCGATTCTTCTTGCAGGGATGACGCTTCTTTCCTCCCCGGCACTGGCAGAAGAACCCCTTCTGCTTGTTACCAGCGGCTTTGTTGTGGAGCGCAACCTTGTGGACGGCAAAATGGTTGAGGAACTTACTCCCCTGCCCGAAAACATAAGCCCCATGACAATTATTCACTACCAGATAATTGGGACCAACCAGTCGGACAAGGCCCTTAAAAATCTCGACATTGTAGGGGCAATCCCCACCGGCACCCTTTACGAGAACAACACGGCCAACTGCGACACGGATAGCAGCATCCTCTTTTCCTTTGACAACAGGCAGACATTTGCGCCTGCGCCTCTTACCAGAACCGTTGTTTCAGAAGACGGCAAGGAAAAGATTGAGCCTGTTTCTTCGGATGAATACACGGACATAAAGTTTGTGGTCAAGGAGCTTCCCGCAGGCGAGGCATTTAAAATAACCTACCGGGTCATGCTGCAATAGCTTTTGCAACCTTGCCAAATAACCCGGATAATTCACGAGAAAAGATTTGTGTACTGGCAAGGCTAGAGGGGCGAAGACATACTGTTGTATGTCGAGTCCCCGATAACGCAGCCAGTGCGCAAATCAGGCTCGCCCGCAGGGTGAAAAATTTTACCATTTAAACAACTTTTGCATCAAAAGCAGACTGTATTTTCGAACCCGGCCTCAAAAATGCACTTATCTATCTGTAAATATTTTGTATTTTCTTATAAGCAAAATTTTTCATGAATTATTCGGGATAAAAGCAATACCTTAATACAGGGGTGTGCAAAAGTTCATGACCAGCTTTCCTGATATGCGGACCATTGCACTGGCTTACAGCGTTGTTCTTGTGAGCCTTTCCATTGCAATGGCCTATGTGGCTGCCACCCGGCCACGGTATCCGGGCTTTCTTGCCTGGACATACGCCACAGCCTGGAGCGCTCTTGGCCTTATATTTGTGGGGATGCGGGGCGTTTTTCCAGATGTGATTTCCGTTCTCGCGGCCAACATGACGGTCTGGCTGGGCATGGCTTTTATCTGCCGGGGCCTCAACCAGTTTGCAGGGGCGCCCAATAACAACTGGCTTGATTTTGCGCCTGTGGCGCTGGCCCTGCCCATTTACATTCATTATACACTTTCCTTCAACAGCATGAAAATGCGCCTTGTTTTCGGCTCGCTTTTTTTGAGCTACTTTTTTTTGCGGGGCGCATACATATCTTTGCAAAGGCTTCCAAAGGTCATGGGCGGCCGCAATCTTCTCCTTTCGGGAAGCCTTGCCCTGCTGGGAATTGTAACTCTTACGCGTGCGCCCGTGACCTACTTCTCCTCCGACACCTCCGGCAGCCTCTTTGTAACGGATGTGCTCCAGGCGGCCTTCCTGCTGTTGATACTTTTCGGCAACAACCTGATGACCTTGAGCTTCATTGTCATAAACAGCCAGCGCCTGGAAAAGGATCTGGCCGATTCCGAAAGGAAAACCCAGGCTGCCAGAATTGAGGCCGAGGCTGCAAACCAGGCAAAATCCCGCTTTCTGGCTGCCATGAGCCATGAAATAAGGACCCCCTTGAACGCAGTCATAGGAATGTCCCAACTGGCAATGGACACAAGGGATTACTCCCGCAGAAGGGAGTTTCTCTCTGCCATTTCCACTTCAGGCCAATCGCTTCTGGCCATAGTCAATGACATTCTGGATTATTCCAAGCTGGAGGCAGGCAAGGTGAGCCTGGAAAAAAGCCGCTTTGAGCTTGATGAGGTGTTGAGCCAGGTGGAGTCCATAGTGCGCCTGGGGGCATCGGAAAAGGGGCTTGATTTTATTTTTGCCGTCAGCCCCAAAACCCCCTTTGCCTTTATGGGCGATGCCATGCACCTCAAGCAGATTCTGGTGAACCTGTTGGGCAATGCGGTTAAGTTCACCCACAAGGGCGAGGTGGGTGTAAGCGTGGATGTGCTTGAGCAGGACGCCCTGTCAACAGAGCTTTGCTTTGTTGTTTGGGACACGGGCATAGGCATAACACCGGCCCAGGCCAAGGACCTCTTTTGCCCCTTTGTGCAGGCCGATTCCTCCATGAGCCGCAACTATGGCGGAACCGGGCTTGGGCTTTCCATCTCCAGGGGCCTTGTGGAGCTTATGGGCGGGCGCATCTGGGTGCAGGAAAGGCAGGGCGGCGGAAGCAGCTTCTTCTTCACCGTGCGCCTGGAAAAGGCACCGGGCGGGGAGCGCTCTCATCTTGTTGATTCCTCGTGGGCGGGAATGCCGGTTCTGGTGCTGGACAGCAACCCTGCTTCTGGCAAGGCTGTTTGCGATGCCTTGGCCGGTCTCTCCTTTAAGCCAGAGCTTTTTTCCGGCCCTGCCTTGGCCCAAAAGGCTTTTGAGCAGGCCTCAAACTCAAAAGCCTATTCCATTATTCTGGCGGCCCAGGAGCTTTGCGGGCCAGAAGGCCTTTCCTGGACAGGGGGTGTGCCGCTTATTGTTCTTGCCGCTTCCAGAAACGGGCAACAGGCAAATGCCCCCTTGCCGGAAAACCCCAACAGCAGGAAGGGCCTTATCGGCAGGCCAGTCACCCGCCTTTCCCTGGCCCACACCATACGCAGGCTTTTGAACCCGGGCTACAAGGAAAACGGCGCGGAAGAAACCCTGACCCAGCAGGGGGAAAGGTTCAGAAAGCAGCTTGAAGGTGCGAGAGTTCTTCTGGCGGAAGACAATGAGGTCAACCGCATCCTTGCTCTGGAGTTTCTTGCCCGCGTGGGAATAAAGGCCGATGTTGCCAAAAACGGCATTGAAGCCCTGGATGCTGTTCGCCGCAAAAGATACGACATGGTGCTCATGGACATACAGATGCCGGTGATGGACGGCCTGGCCGCTGCGGCTGCCATTCGCGCAGACCCCTGCTGCAAGGACCTGCCCATTGTGGCCATGACAGCCCATACCATGACTCAAGACATTGAAAATAGCCTGGCTGCTGGAATGAACGAGCACCTTTCCAAGCCCGTTAAGCCCGAAGCTCTTTACCAGGTGCTTGCCCGCTGGATAAGCGGGCTGGACAAAGCCCCGAACCTGCCTGTTCTGAATATGGAAATGGGTGCAAAAAAGGTGGGCAACGACCAGGAACTTTATTTCAAGCTGCTGAAAATCTTTAAAAATGAGCACGGAAATGACCCTGCCCGCATTCTTGAAATGTTGTCAGCCGGGGATATGCAGTCCCTTAAAACCCTTGCCCACTCAATCCGGGGCGCAACGGTGATCATTGAAGCGTCTTTATTGGCCGGTATTGCATGGGATATGGAGCAGGCTGTTTCCGAAAAACAGGAAGATGCGGCCCAAAAGGCAAAGTTTTTTCATGATGCACTTGTGGAAACCCTTCATCATATTGACTCTCAATTGCGCAACTGATAGGAGTTACATGATAAAATCATGAAAATCTGACAGGGCCATGAAAGCCAGAAAGGTTCGCCCGGAAAAATGATTCGAGTAATAACAGCAGACGATCATTCTCTGGTGCGCGCCGGTGTCCGTTACATAATGGAGAAATCGCCGGATATCCGCGTTGTGGCGGAGGTGGATTCCGGTGCGAATCTCCTTGCCGAGTTAAAAAAGACCCCCTGCGATGTGGTTCTGCTGGATGTCATGATGCCGGGCAAGGACGCCATCACCCTTATCAGCGAAATAAAAATCCGCTATCCCGCTCTTCGGGTACTCATAATAACCAGCCTGCCAGAGGAGGAGAATGCGCTGCGCCTTCTCAATGCCGGAGCTTTTGGCTACTACAACAAGGAAGCCGGGCTTGCGGAAATAGTAAATGCTGTGAGGCTTGTCCATTCAGGAAAAAAATTCATCTCCCCCAGGCTTGCCCAGTTTCTGGCCCAGAGGTCCTTATCAGAGGACGAGGCCCTTGCCCACGAGCTTCTTTCCGACCGCGAGTACCAGATATTTCTTCTCTGCGCCCAGGGTAAAACCCTTACCCAGATCGGAGAAGCCCTTTGCCTCTCCATAAAAACCGTAAGCACCTACCGCAGCCGCATAGCCGTAAAAACCGGCCTTAAAAACACCTCCCAGATAACGGCCTACGCCATTAAAAACAAACTCATTTGAAAGAGGGCAACAGTCCGGCTGCAATTGGTCCGCAAACCAAGTTGCAACCAAGGGAGTGCAGGGGGTTTACGAGGTCAAGGACCTAGTAGCTCGATCCCTGCTGGCCCAGCAATTTCCTGCAATGAGATTTGAGAATGTTAACTTCGGCAATCTGTATGTCGGGCACCAGCATCACATTGGGAGATTCCTCCATGTCTCCGATGGCGAGGGCTTCTTTGAAGGCTTCATTTTTCCTGTCCGAGCCTATCTCCGCCTTTGCCTAGTCTGGGACAAGAATTTTTGAGCGCATCCGCCCCTTGCCAAAATCACTAACCACAGCTTTGTATTGAGGCTCTTGCCCGAATCAGATTCAAAAGGCTGTGCAGAATTTTACACAATAGCCAAAATGATGACAGCCTTTTTGAGGCCCAAGCTCAACCAGGGCAATTGTGGACGAGTTGGGGCTGTGCGCCAGGAGCGGCAATAAACGGCTGCGCTTCCTCCGATAGAAGCAATTCCCAAAAAACCGCACAATCTGCCGCGCCTTGACCCGGAAGTTCTGCTCGGTTATTAAGAGCCTGTGCCTGCCGGGCGGCTTGCCCGGCTTCAAGCCTGCTGAAAAGGAATGTTCTGTTTTGAAACTGCAAAAGAAAACCGGAAAAATTGCAGAGGACCTTTACCTGCTTCTCAACCCGGAGATACCGCTTTTTCTGGCGGATGGGGACAATCCGGTGGCCTTTGACGCCGGTTTTGCCTGCCTGGGGCCTTTTTATGCGGATGCTATTTTGGGTGTCCTGGGAAATCGGCCTTTAAAAGAGCTTTGGCTCACCCATTCCCATTACGACCACTGCGGGGCGGCAGGCTATCTTCAGCAGCACATTGATGGCCTGGCAGTTGGGGCTGCGCCCGGTGCGGCAAAAGTTATGGAAAGGCCAGGAGCTGTTGATGTTATTGGCCAGTTGAGCAAAGTGGCCTATGCCATGATGAAGCAGATATGGGGCCTTGAGGCTAAAGACATTGAATTTGTT
>JAGVAW010000324.1 GCA_020060085.1 Desulfobacterales bacterium | reverse complement strand
CCTTTTCGCTTTTTCCACCCTTTAGAATTACTATGGGCTTTGGGGAGAGGCGGCAAAGCTCCATAAAGCGCCGGCCTTTGGGCAGGGATTCCAGGTACATGGCAACAGCCCCGGTTCTGGGGTCGTCAATCATGTATTCCAGAAGGTCTATCTCATCCACATCAGCCTTGTTGCCTATGGAGCAGACCTTGGAGACGCCCATTGTGCCGTGGGTCATGGTATCGGTAAGAAAGCCGCCGGAGAGCATTCCGCTCTGCACAACAAGGGAGACATCGCCCTTGATGAGGCCCTCGTCCCAGATGGTAGGCGAGACAAAGCTGAACACATGGCCTGCCTTGGCATCCACAAGGCCCATGCAGTTTGGCCCCCACAGCCGAAGACCCGTCTGCCTTGCAATGGCGATGATCTCCTCCTGGAGCTTTCTGCCCTCCGGGCCTGTTTCGGCAAAACCGGCCGATTCAATCATGGCACCTTTTATGCCCCTTTTGGCGCATTCCCGCAGAATTTGCGGAACCTTTGGGGCGGGAATAAAGACAATGGCCAGATCAACAGGGTCTGGCACATCTGCAACCGAAGGATAGCAGATTGTGCCGTCAATCTCGTCGTAGCGGGGGTTGATTGGGTAAACCGGGCCTTTAAAACCTTTTTTAAGGTTATACAAAATGGCGTAGCCGCCCTTTAACTTGCGGGTGGCCCCCACCAGGGCAATTCCCTTGGGAGCAAAGAAAAAATCCATAATTGTCTTGAATTCCCTTTGACAGGCCCCTTAACGGGCCTTGAATATTTTTTATGTAAAAAGAGTCAGCCCTGTTTTCCGGGCAACAAAAAAAAAAGCCGCAAAACCGCGATACACTAACACAGGCAGAGCATATAGCCAATACTGTAAAATCCGCTTGCAAAAACCGCCCTGCACGCCGGGGAGGTTCAAGGCAGAGCCACCCAACCGGGTTTTTGGTGCGGAAAATCTTCATTTTTTGCTTTTTTGGGGCTTTCAGGTTATATTTGAAACCTTAAGGCTATTCTTTTTGCTGGTTGGAGTAAAAAAAGGCTTTTATTGGCAGCTTTTTTTGCTTTTGAGAGGAGGTTTTTGCTGTGGATGCCACAAAGGTGAAAGATTTGATGGTGCCTGTGGAGAAGTATGCCACGGTTGGTGAAAATGCCACCCTGTTTGATGCGGTTCTGGCCCTGGAGCAAAGCCAGGCTTTTTCTCCACAGACCCAGGACCCCCATCGGGCTGTGCTTGTTATAAACAGCCAGGGCCATGTGCTTGGTAAAATCGGCCAGATTGATGTGCTAAAGGCTCTGGAGCCGAATTACCACAAGCTGCCTGAAAAAGGCCCTGCCGTGAGGCTTGGGTTTTCCCACCGCTTCCTTGAAAAGGTGGCAAGCGAATACGGCCTGTGGCAGAAGCCAATGGAGCAGATATGCAAAAAGGCCAGCGAGATAAATGTCAAAACGGTTATGTATGCGCCGGATACGGAAAGCGAATACATCCACGAGGAGGCCGGGCTTGATGACGCCATCCACAGGCTTGTCATGGGCCGCCACGCCTCTTTGCTTGTCATCCGCAGGGGCCGCATAACAGGCATTCTGCGCCTTACCGATGTTTTCGGCTTTGTATCCTCCCGCATGAAGTCCTGCGACTTGTAGCAAAAGAGCCTTTGGCCTCATTTTTCTTTGACAGCGTTGTCAGCGGATTGTAAATAAATAAGGTTTTGCGGTTGTTGGCCCCATGTAGCCGGAACTTGCAGGGCGGCAAGCCGTTTGTAAGACCCTTTTTTAAGATAAGGGTGTTAAGACTGCTCAACCTGGAGAGAGACTTTTTGAGCACTCTGCGCCTTTTCATTGCCGTAAATCTGCCGCAAAGCATTTGCCAGGGCCTTGCAGGGCTTGGCAGGCAGATGGAGGCTTTTGGGCTTGGCCTGCGCTGGGTAAAGCCAAATGCCATGCACCTTACCCTGCGCTTTTTGGGGTGTGTGGAAGAGGATTGCCTGCCTGCAATAAAAGGCGCAATGGATAAAGCAGCCTTCGGAAGGGAGGCCTTTTGGCTTGAGGCGCGCGGGCTTGGCGCTTTTCCGGGTGCAGGCAACGCCCGCGTTGTGTGGGCGGGCGTTCACGGGGGTGTAGAGGCCTTAAAGGGCCTTGCAGCAAGCCTGGATGATGCCCTGGAACAGGCTGGTTTTGCGAGGGAGAACAGGCCTTTTAAGGCGCATCTCACCATAGGCAGGGCCAAGGCAAGGCCAAATCCCAGGGCACTGGCAGAGGCCATAGCAAAGCTTGGGCATTATTGTCTGCCGCCTTTTCTGGTAGATGAGGCTATTCTTTACCAAAGCGAGTTAAAGCCCTCCGGGCCTGTTTATACGGCTTTGCACAGGGCTAAATTAAAAACAGCAAGCGAACTTTTGGAGGCACAGAAATGACGAGCCAGGAAGACAAAACCAAGGCGCTGGCAACAGCCATGACCCAGATCGAGCGCAATTTCGGCAAGGGTTCCATCATGAAGCTGGGCGATGGCACTGTCATTGAAGTGCCGGTTATTCCCACCGGCTCTCTTGCCCTGGACAGGGCTTTGGGCATTGGCGGCTATCCCAGGGGCAGGGTGGTGGAGATTTACGGCCCGGAATCCAGCGGCAAGACAACCCTTGCGCTTCATGCGGTTGCCCAGGCCCAGAGAATGGGCGGCATAGCAGCCTTTATTGATGCAGAGCACGCCCTGGATGTGAAGTATGCCCGCGGCCTGGGGGTTAACGCCGAGGATTTGCTTGTCTCCCAGCCCGATACGGGCGAGCAGGCTCTGGAAATAACAGATATGCTGATCCGCTCCGGCGCGCTTGATGTTGTTGTCATAGATTCGGTTGCAGCCCTTGTTCCAAAGGCGGAAATAGAGGGCGACATGGGAGATTCCCACATGGGCCTTCAGGCAAGGCTCATGAGCCAGGCCCTTCGCAAGCTCACGGCAACCATTTCCAAAACCAGCACCTGTCTTATCTTCATCAACCAGATTCGCATGAAAATAGGCATTGTTTACGGCAACCCTGAAACCACCACTGGCGGCAATGCCTTGAAGTTCTATGCCTCTGTCCGCCTTGATGTGCGCCGGGCTGCCCCCATAAAGGAAGGCACCGAAACAAAAGGCAACCGCACACGGGCCAGGGTGGTGAAAAACAAGATGGCCCCTCCCTTCAAGGAGGCGGAATTTGACATAATGTACGGAGAGGGCATCTCCCGCACGGGCGATCTGCTTGATGCAGCAGTGGCGCTGAATGTGGTGGACAAGTCCGGCGCATGGTACTCCTACAATACCGAGCGCATCGGCCAGGGCCGGGAGAACGCCAAGAAGTTTCTGGCAGACAACAGCCAGATAATGGATGAGATAACCGTCAAGGTGCGCGAGCAGATGGGCATGGCCCCGGCCCCAGGCGGCTTTTCGGAAGATGACCCCATGGAGTGAAAAAAAGGCTTTTTTCTGCCCTTTTCAAGCCTGCCTTTTTGCAGGTCGGCATTTTAACGGGTTTTTATTTCAATAAAGGCGGGCCAAATCTTAAACAATGCGGCCCGCCTTAAAACTTTAACGGTGAAGCAATGGCAAAAACAGGCAACGAAATCCGCAGGGCATTTCTGGATTTTTTTCAAAAGAACAATCACCGCATTGTGGAGAGCAGCTCCCTTGTGCCCCACGATGACCCCACCCTGCTTTTCACCAATGCGGGCATGGTCCAGTTCAAGCGCATATTTTTAGGAGAGGAAAAGCGCGACTACACCCGCGCAGCCACCTCCCAAAAATGTGTTCGCGCCGGCGGCAAGCACAATGATCTGGAAAATGTGGGCCACACGGCAAGGCATCACACCTTTTTCGAGATGCTTGGCAACTTCTCCTTTGGCGACTACTTCAAGGAGCTTGCCATTTTGCTTTCGTGGAGCCTTCTTGTGGATGGCTTCAAACTGCCAAAGGAGCGGCTTTGGGTCAGCGTTTTTCAGGATGACGACGAGGCAGAGCAGATTTGGCGCGAGCGCATGGGCGTGCCAAAAGACCGGGTTGTGCGCTTGGGCGAGAAGGACAACTTCTGGTCAATGGGAGACACAGGCCCCTG
>JAGVAW010000347.1 GCA_020060085.1 Desulfobacterales bacterium | reverse complement strand
TGGTTTATGTGCGGGGCAAGGGCATTGTGCTTTCCGAGCCATCTGTTGTGGCGGTGCGCATGGATGACCGCTACAAGGACAAAATTCTGGCCGTTGGAGCAGAGGCCAAGCGCACTTTAGGCCGCACCCCCGGCAACATAAGGGCCATACGGCCTTTGAAGGACGGCGTTATTGCGGACTTTGAAGTGACCGAGGCAATGCTCAAGTATTTCATACAGAAGGTTCACAACCGCCGGAACTTTGTGCGGCCAAGAATAGTTATAGCAGTGCCTTCGGGCATTACCCAGGTGGAAAGCCGGGCCGTGAAGGAATCTGCCCAGAGCGCCGGTGCGCGCGAGGTTTTCCTCATTGAGGAGCCAATGGCAGCGGCCATCGGTGCGGGCCTGCCCATCACGGAGCCCATCTGCAACATGGTGGTGGACATAGGTGGCGGCACAACCGAGGTGGCGGTCATATCACTGGCCGGCATTGTTTACAGCCGCTCCATCCGGGTGGCGGGTGACAAAATGGACAGGGCCATAGCCCAGTATATCAAGCGCAAGTATAACCTGCTCATCGGAGAGCGCACGGCTGAAGCAATCAAGACCATGATAGGCAATGCCTACCCCAACCCGGAGAGCATAGAGACCATCGAGGTCAAGGGCCGGGATCTGGTCAGCGGCATCCCCAAGATTCTGGCCATTGATTCTGAGGAGGTCCGCGTGGCCATTTCCGAGCAGATAGAAGCCATTGTGGAGACAGTTAAAATAGCTCTGGAGCAGACCCCTCCGGAGCTTGCCGCCGATATTGTGGACCGGGGCATTGTGCTCACCGGAGGCGGCGCGCTCCTCAAAAACCTTGACAAGCTGTTGCGCGAGGAAACCAATCTTCCCATTACCGTGTGCGATGACCCCCTGTCCACAGTGGCTCTGGGAACGGGCATGGCCTTGGACAGCATTGAGATTCTGCGCGATGTAGTTATCAGGTAGGAGAATGTTTTCCCGGAAAACAGCCACAGCGCTCCTTTTAATAGTCCTTTTTGTCCTGTTTGCCGTGGTGCTTGCCCTTTTCGGGGGAGAAACCCCTGCCTCCCATCCTTTGGGCAGCGTTGTCATTACCGCAGTGGCTCCTCTTATACACGCCGCCACCTGGCTTTCCTCCCTTTCTGCCAGCGCCTGGGAGCACTATTTTTTTCTGGTGGATACCTCTTTTCAAAATGTCCGGCTCGAAAAGGAGCTTGGCCAGGCGCGCCAGGCCCTTCACCAGAATAAAGAGGCTGAACTGGAAAACCGCCGCCTGCGCCGTCTGCTGGGTTTCTCTGCCCAAACGCCTCATGTGGCGGTTGTTGCAAAGGTGGTGGGCGAAGACCCCACCCGCTGGTTCAAGAGCATTGTCATAGACCGGGGCAAGGCGGACGGCATAAAGCCGGGCGACCCCGTGGTTACGCCTGAAGGCATTGTGGGCAAGGTGGCTGAAGTTGCCTGGGGATACAGCATGGTGCTTCTTGTCATTGATCCCAACCATGCTGTGGATGCCAGAATTTCCCGCACCCGCGCCAGGGGGGTTATTGTGGGTGCCAGGGAGGCAGGGTGTAAAATGCTCTATGTATTAAAAAAGGAGGATCTGCTTCCCGGCGACACGGTAATCACAACAGGCCTGGACAATTCCTATCCTCCCGGCTTGGTTGTTGGCGCGGTTAGCAGCCTCAATACCCAGGGCGAGGGTATGTTCAAGGATGTTACGGTTATTCCCTTTGTGGCCTTTGACAAGCTTGAGGAGGTGCTGGTGCTCACGGGCATCTTGCCTCCCCACTACTGGCAGGAGCAGTGATTTTGCCCTGTTTTTCGCCTTGGGACCGGCTTTATGAAGGTGTTTCTGTTTCATTTTGCCGCAGGCCTTTTTCTGGTGACCGTCCAGGCTGCCAGATGGCCCTTTGCCGCATCTTTTCCCGGCGGTTATGATTTGATGGTTTGTCTGGTCCTTTTTCTGGCCTTTTTCCGCCCCCTTAAGGAGGGCGCAATTTTCTGCCCACTTATCGGGCTTGTTATGGATTGCCTGTCAGGCGGGCCTTTTGGGCTTCACCTTACAGCCTATCCGTGGATATTTGTGGCCGTGCGCTGGCTTCCCCGTTATCTGGAGGCAGGCAATATTTTTTTCCTGGCAGCATCCTGTGCGGCCTGTGTTTTTCTTCAAAATGCATTTTTCCTTTCCGTGGCCGTTTTTTCAGGGGAAGGTGCGATTCATGCAATGGGCGGGGCCGCCATTCTGGCAGGCGCAACAGCAGGCGCGGCACTCACAGGCTGGATGGTGATTTTGATTTTACGGGCATTGGAGGGCATCTTCCTGTCGCCCTATGACGCGTTGTTGAGCCATGAATCTTTACCTGAAAACCGGCTGGAATGATTGGTACCGGCGGCGCGTTCCGGGTGTTTTCCTCTTTCTCCTGGCAGCGTTTTGCATAATTTTTCTGCGCCTTTTCCAGCTTCAGGTGCTTGGCGGCGCCCAGTACCACAGGTTAAGCGAAAACAATGCCATCCGGCTTCAGGCCCTTGCTCCGCATCGGGGGCTTATTCTGGATGCAAATGGGTACATCCTGGCCGACAACCGCCCCTCCTTTGATGTGTGCGTCATCCCCTGGTATGCAAGGCGCTCTGAAACTGTTTTGCCTCTTCTTGCAGAAATCCTTTCCGTTGACGAGGACAAGCTTGCAGAGAGGGTGGCCCAGGGGCGCCGGAGTGCTCCCTACGCACCGGTCTTCGCCAGACAGGACATAGACCGGGATCTTCTTGCAGTTATCCATGCCAGGCTTCCAGATCTGCCAGGAGTAATTCTCAATGTGCAAAGCCAGCGCCATTATCCCCAGGCCGGAGCGCCGGCCCATCTTGTGGGCTATGTGGGCCAGATAAGCCCCCAGGAGATTGCCAGTGGCCGCTATCCCCACAGGCGGTCAGGCGATTTTGTGGGCAAATACGGTGTGGAAAAGGCCTTTGATACCCAGATTTCGGGTCGCTACGGCGGACGGCAGGTGGAGATGGACGCAAAGGGGCAGGTGGTGTCCGTGCTTCGCACCGTACCTGCCGAGCCTGGAAACGATATTCATCTGACCCTGGATTTGAGGCTTCAGAACAGGGCAAAGCAGTTGATGGGGGATAACACGGGGGCCGTGGTTGTGGTGGACATCAACACTGGCGGCATTCTGGTTATGGTAAGCCAGCCGGATTTCAACCCCAACTGGTTTGCAGACGGAATGAGCGCAGAGCAATGGAATTTTCTGATGCAGGACCCGGCCCGGCCTCTGGAAAACAAGGCGCTTCTGGCCTATCCCCCAGGCTCTGTCTA
>JAGVAW010000067.1 GCA_020060085.1 Desulfobacterales bacterium | reverse complement strand
GGAGCCGCCCTTAATCAATAATAGGAGATTTTTCTATTACTCGTTGCAGACTCGCTTTTTTCTTTGCCATCTTCCCAGGTTATGCGGGTGGCGGTCCTTCTTGTCCAGTTGCCGGTTCTGTCGTAACGGTATTCATAATCCCTGCGCTCAATCACATTCCCGTCCGGGCCATAGACAACCCTTGAAGACACAAAGCCTTTGTCGTTGTGTTCAAATTCCTCCTTGGACACCAGCTTTTCGTCCAGGTCGTAAAAGCCGGTTGCCACCAACTGATCCTTGTCATTCCAGCGATACAGCCAGTGGGCCGCTGTGGGCTGGCCCTGCTCATCGAGCACAATTATTCTCTCCAGGCGGCCGGATTCATCGTAATCAAAGGCAGCATTTTTCGGAAGCTGCGGCCCGGTCATTTTAACAATCCGCCCGTCCTCATACTGGGCTTTCTCCCGCAAAGGATGAGGGTTGTGGGCCTGATAAACCTGGATTTCCAAAAGATTGCCCGAATTGTCGTACTCAAACAGCATTGCAGCAAGGGCTTCGCCCCGCAGGGAAAGGACATCAATTCTCTGGCGTTTGCCATCACTGTCATAGGAGGTCCTTATAACCTGCTGGCCGCTCGTTTCCTCAATGAGCTTGGGCTTGCCGAAAAGAGGCGGGTTATCCCAGTCCCACTGGTTGGCAAAGGGGATTGCCTGGGCGGATGCAGCCAGCAGAAAAAAACAGGCAAAAACCACCGGAAAAATTTTCAGGATAAAAACAGCCCGCTCTTTTGCCAATGGACTTGCAGCAGAACAAAAAATCATTTTCGCTCCTAAACTCTTGTGTTGCAGGGGACCCAGGCCTTTTTGAGGCCTTTTTGGAAAAGGCAGCCGGTTTTGGCAACAGGTTTGGTCATTGTCATTTGCCAAGTTTTGATTATACTAAAAAAGAGGTTTTATGGTCAATGACATGGTCAAAAAATGATGTTGTAACTTAACAGCCCGTATTTGCAGGGTTTATTGGATTTGCATGAAAAGCCGTGATTCACTCCTGGGCCGGGTGCGCCGCCCCAGCCGCTATTTGGGAAGCGAGGTCAATGCCAAAGGGCGAAACCCTGCTTTGGCAAGTGTCAAGGTTTGCCTTGCCTTTCCGGATCTCTACGAGGTGGGCGCTTCCCATCTGGGTATGCCCATTCTTTATGAGATAATAAACAGCGAGCCTTCATTTGCCGCAGACAGGGTCTTTTGCCCGGACACGGACATGGAGGCCCTGCTGCGCGATGAGAAGATACCCCTTTCTTCCCTTGAATGGGGTATGCCCTTAAAGGATTTCGACATTCTGGGCATGAGCCTGCTCTACGAGCTTAACTACACCGGCGTTCTTTGCATGCTTGATCTGGCCGGAATTCCATTGCGCAGCAGCGATCGTGGGCCTGTTCACCCCTTTGTGATAGGCGGCGGGCCGTGCACGGTCAACCCGGCCCCTGTGGCGGATTTTTTTGATGCAATGGTTGTGGGCGAGGGCGAAGATGTGATTCTTCCCCTTTTGCAGGCCTTTTTGCGCTGGAAGGCTGATGGCGCAAGGGATCGCAACACGCTTCTGGAAGACTGGGCCGCCATTGGCGGAGTTTATGTGCCTGCCCTGTTCGACCGGGCCGCAAGCCTGGGCCGGGCACTGCCAAAGCCTGTGCGCCGTGCCATTGTGCCGGATATGGATGCAGCCCCCTTTCCAAAAGCCCCTGTCATTCCATACGGCAAGCCCGTACATGACCGCCTGCGCCTGGAAATAGCCAGGGGCTGCGGCAGGGGCTGCCGCTTCTGCCAGGCTGGCATGATTTACCGGCCTTACCGCGAAAAAAGCGCGGGGCTTCTTCTTGAGCAGGCAGAGCAGGGCCTGCGCTGCACCGGCTATCAGGATATTTCCCTATTGTCGCTTTCCACCGGGGACTATTGCCGGATAGAGCCTCTTGTGGGGAGCATGATGGCCCGTTTCGGCCCGGAGCACACAGCCATTTCCCTGCCCTCCATGCGGGCCGACACCCTTTCGCCCTCACTCATGGAGCAGATCCGCTCCGTTCGCAAAACAGGCTTCACCATTGCGCCGGAAGCCGGAACACAGCGCCTTCGCAATATCATCAACAAAAACATCACCGAGAAAGACATTTTTGACACCGTGCTTGCAGCAGGCAATGCCGGGTGGCGGCTCATAAAGCTTTATTTCATGGTGGGGCTTCCCTTTGAAACCATTGAAGATGTTTCCGGCATTGTTGAGCTTGTGAGAGGCCTCAAGAAAGCGACCGGAAGAAGGCAGGATATTGCAGTATCCATAGGCGTTTTTGTGCCAAAGACCCACACGCCCTTTCAATGGGCTGCCCAGCTTGGGGTGGATGAGGCCTGGGAGCGCATAAACCTTGTGCGGGACAACCTTAAAATGCCCGGCGTGAAGGTGAAGTGGCAAAACCCCCGCACAAGCCTTATGGAAGGCGCACTTGCCCGCGGAGGCCGCGAAATGGCCTCTGTTGTGGAAACAGCCTGGAAAAAGGGCTGCCGCCTGGACGGATGGAGCGAGCACTTCAACTTTGACGCCTGGCTTGATGCTTTGACCCAACACTCCGTGAACATTGCAGACATAACCAGGGCCAGGGACATTGACGAGCCGCTGCCCTGGGACAACATTGACTGCCGGGTGGACAAAGGCTTTTTGCTGGAAGAATGGAAAAAGGCTGCACAAGGAACTCTCACCCCGGCCTGCCAGCAGTCCTGCTCTGCCTGCGGGGTGTGCGACTTTGAAAAAATTGAGGTGAAGACCTCGCCGGATCTGCCGCAAGCTTTACCTTCCCCAATAACAGATCCAGCGCCGCAAAACCCCGGCAAATTTAAAGTGTATTATTCCAAAACAGGCCCGGCAAGGTATCTGGCCCACCTGGAAACCGTAACCGTGTTTCTGAGGGCCTTGCGTCGCATTGGCGCACCCCTGGCCTATTCCCAGGGCTTTCACCCCATGCCTGCCCTTGCCTTTGATCAGGCCCTGCCTGTTTTTGTGGAAAGCGAGCAGGAGCATTTCACAGTCACACTTACCGATGAGGCGGCAGGCAAAAATCTGGCGCACAGGCTAAACAGCGAGCTTCCCCAAGGGCTTAAAATTCTTTTTTGCGAGCCGGTTTTGCCAAACCAGAAAAAAAAGGCCCTGCTAACAGCCATTTACCATATTGATTGCGCGCCCGGCGCATTAAGGCCAAAGGCTGTGGCCGCCTTCAACGCAGCCGACTCATTGATGGTTGAAAAGCAGAGCCACAAGGGAAAAGCCCGTTTGCTGGATTTGAAATTGATTGTTGATAAAATGGAAATCCTTTCAGATACAAAAATTCTGCTTGAGCTTTGCCCGTCTGATGGCAACAGCATGAAGCCGGATCTTGTTCTACAGGCAGCGGGCGCAGTCCCGGATGCCTCAAAAGATATTGTCCGCATTGTAAAATCGCCTGGCTTGCCGGTTAAGGGAACGCAATCATGATAAAGGAACTGATAATAAATGATGCGGGCTAT